>JBGPVT010000181.1:0-4302 GCA_041491825.1 Xanthobacteraceae bacterium
AACCGCGCTGGGATTGGCCGGTCCTGCGCTGATGATCGTCGCGATCGTCTCGAGCGTTCCGGCGGCGCCGGCGAGCTACGTGCTCGCCCGCCAGCTCGGCGGCGATGCGCCGCTACTCGCGCGCATTCTCACCTTTGAGACGTTACTTGCGCTCGCCACCATCCCGCTCGCTTTGGCGTTGGCGGCGCTTCGCCCCTAAGAAAACGGCGGGCATGAAGCCCGCCGTGAAGGTCTTGGGGTGACGATGATTGGAAATCAGCAGGGCGTCCAGTAACCGGATTGCCCGTTGACGCCGCCTTCGACCCAGCAGCGGCGCGGATAGGCCGGGCTTGGCCCCGGCTGCTGTGGCGGCGGCGCGTCGTAATAATAGTAGGAACCGGGATCGGCGGCATAAGCCGGCGCCGGCCCATAATTCGGATTGTAATACGGATCGTAATAATAATAGGGCCGGTTGGCGTTGGCGATGGCCGCGCCCGCGATCACGCCCCCGACGATGGCGGCGCCGATCCACGGCCCGCGTCCCCAGCGGCGGTAATAGACGTCGATGGTCTGGCCGGGAGCGGCCTTTTCGAGCGTGGCGTTCGCGGAACTGACGGGCGCCGCGAAGGCGGTTGACGAAATCAGGATCGCACCGGCGGCGGCCGCGGCGGCGACCTTCTTCACGAAGACGTTTTTCATGGAGAGAACCTCGGACTCGCGCAAGGCGAAGGCCGCGCGATCGAGTGAAATCTTTGCCCGCAAGAAATGAATGATGGCTGAATGGATTCCGGCGCTCTCGTGGCGGCGGCATGGCGGCAGGCCCTCGGAGCGATCCTAGGCCGCCCGCGCCATCGCCCGATTCATCAATTGATCCGCGATATCCGCCCGGAACGGCTCGCCATAATTCCTGCCGGCGAGCCCCGAAAGCCGGCGCGCGGCGAACGCCTCGGCGATGGCCGGCGGCGCGCTCGCGGCGAGCGCGGCGGCGGCGGCAAGGAGCGACAGTGCCTCGCCGGTGCGGCGCGCAAGCGCCTCGCGCTCGGGATCGGCAAAACCCTTTTCGATGCGCGCGAGCGCTTCGCGCGCGCCGGGAAGGTCGGCCGTTTCCTTGGCGAGCTTCGCGAGCACGCGCGCGGCGCTTTCCTGCTCGCGCCCGACGCCGCGCAGGATATCGAGGCCCATGATGTTGCCGGAGCCCTCCCAGATCGCGTTCAGCGGCGCCTCGCGATAGAGCCGCGCCATCGGGCCCTCCTCGACATAGCCGTTGCCGCCGATGCACTCGAGCGCCTCGTAAACGAAGCCGGGCGTCGCCTTGCAGACGTAAAGTTTCGCCGCCGGCGTCACCAGCCGCGCGTAAGCCGCCTCCTCCGGATCGTGCGCGGCGCGCTCGAAGGCGCTGGCCAACCGCAGGCCGAGCGCGAGTGCGGCTTCCCGCTCGAGCGAAAGATCGGCGAGTACGCCCCGCATCAGCGGCTGGTCGACGAGTTTCTTCTGGAACGCCGTGCGGTGGCGCGCATGGTGGATCGCCTGCATCAGCGCCGAGCGCATGATGCCGAGCGAGCCGGTGACGCAATCTAGCCGGGTCAGTTGCACCATGTTGATGATCGTCTTGACGCCCTCGCCTTCCGGTCCGCAACGGCGGCCATAGGCGTCCTCGAACTCGACCTCGCTCGAGGCGTTCGAGCGGTTGCCGAGCTTGTCCTTCAGGCGGCAGAGCCTGAGTTCATTGACGTGGCCGTCGGGTTTGAAGCGCGGGACGAGAAAGCAGGTGAGCCCGCCCTTCGCCTGCGCCAGCACGAGGAATGCGTCGCACATCGGCGCCGACAAGAACCATTTATGCCCGACGATCCGGTAAGCGTCGCCGTCGGGCTCGGCGCGCGTCGTGTTGGCGCGCACGTCGCTGCCGCCCTGCTTCTCGGTCATGCCCATGCCGATGGTGACGCCCTTCTTCTCGGGCGCGGGCAGAAAGCGCGGATCGTATTCGCGCGAGCGAATCCGCGGCAGCCATTCGGCGACGAGCGCGGGCTCCAACAGCAGCGCGCCGGTCGCCGCGTGCGTCATCGTAATCGGGCATTCATGGCCCTGTTCGACCTCGGCCGCCATGTAGTGCCGCGCCGCGCGCGCGACGAACTCGCCGGGAACGGGCTTGCCGTCCGCCGCCCACACCGAGCTATGGATGCCGGCGGCGACCGCCTCGCGCATCAGCGCGTGATAGGCGGGATGGAACTCGACGACGTCGGCGCGGAAGCCCTTGGCGTCGTAGGTCTTGAGTTTGGGCGGATTCTCGTTGGCGAGCCGCCCCCACTCGAACATTTCGAAGCTGCCCCAGCGCCGGCCGAACTCGGCGAGCGAGCCCTCGCTCTCCCTCGACGGTTTGCCGAAGGCGCGCACCGCTCCCTGCAGTGCCGGATCGTCGGCCCACAGATCGACGTTACCCAGGGACGGCGTCTGGTTGAATACCTCGTGGGTGTGAAAGGAGTGCAGCATGGCGCGAGCCTAGCAGCCGATTCGCTGTCGACAAGTGAGCCAGCGCAAGCGCCCTGCTTGCGGGAACCGCCCGGGAGGTCTAAGCGATATCTTTCAGAATGAACCCGCGCGCTCAAATGGCCCCCGGCCCGCTTCCGCTCGCACCGCGCGAAGCCGTCCGGCCCGGGCGGGCGCGCCCGCGAACGGATTGAAGGCATGGCGTCCAAGGCGCATCCGGCCACCCGGCATGTGATTTCGATCAACGACCTCTCCGACGCGGAGATCGAAAAGATTTTCGAGATGGCCCAATCCTATCTCGACGAATTGCCCGACCCCAACTTCTCTTATCGCATCGGCAAGAGCACCAATATCGCCCCCAACCACATCCTGGCGACGCTGTTCTACGAGCCGAGCACGCGCACCCGCCTCTCCTTCGAAAGCGCGATGCTGCGGCTCGGCGGCAACACCATCACCAGCGCCGATCCCGCCACGAGTTCGGCCGCCAAGGGCGAGAGCCTCGCCGATTCCGTGCGGGTGATCGCGAACTACGCCGACGTGATGGTCATCCGCCATCCGCGCGACGGCGCCGTGCGGCTCGCCGCCGAATTTTCGCCGATCCCGGTGATCAACGGCGGCGACGGCAGCCACGAGCACCCGACGCAGACGCTGTGCGACCTGTTCACGCTGAAGAAGAAGAACAAGCACCTGAAGAATTTGAAGGTGGCGATCTCCGGCGACCTCAAGGGCAGCCGCACCATCCACTCCTTCGTCTATGCGCTCGCGCGCTTCGGCGCCATCATCGACCCGATGCCGGCGCCGGGCATGGAGCTGCCCGCCCACGTCGATCGCCGCCTGCGCGAGGAATATCGCTGCGAGATGGTGTCGAAGCACGGCGACGAAGCCGCGGGCTCCATCGACGCCTTGTACGTGACGCCCGACGAGCCGCACCAGCAGTCGCTGTTCTCCGGCCCCGAGGTCGATTACGGCGTCGTCGTGCAGAAAAAAGTCGACGCCGTGTACGTGACGCGCTTCCAGAAGGAGCGCTGGACGGAAAAGGACCAGGCCTATCCCAAGATCGACGCGAAATTCCTCAAAGAGCCGAAATACTCGCAGGCGAGCGTCCTGCATCCGCTGCCGCGCGTCGGAGAGCTCGATGCCGCGATCGATTCCGACAGCCGCGCGGTCTATTTCCAGCAGGCGGCCTACGGCGTGCCGATCCGCATGGCGCTGATTTCGCTCCTCTTGGGATTGCAGAAGGGAAAGCCGCTCGCCACCTTCGAGAGCGGCTTCGTGCATCCGAAATATCCGCTCTACGAGCAGCCGATCCTGACCGGCATCCGCTGCGCCAACAAGAACTGCATCGTGCACGAGCCGATGGAAGCGCAATACGTGCGCAATAAATTCCACATCGTGAAGACCGAATTTTCGCCGCAGCCGCGGCTCCGCTGCTTCTATTGCGAGAACGACATCGACGATTTCGTCATCGCCCACAAGAAGAACCACTGGTTCGCCGAGGACGTGGACGGCGTGCTGCGGGCCGCGAACCAGAGCCTGAAGGACTTCGTCTTCTTCGCCGATTCCGGACAGGCGACCTCCGCGGGCTTCCATCAGCGGCGCAATTCCGCCGAGCCGAAGGTGCCAGCCGAAGGCGCGAAATCGTCATAATTCCCTCTCCCCTTGTGGGAGAGGGTGGCGCGCGCGTAGCGCGCCGGGTGAGGGGTCGTGGGTTTCGCCGAACGCAGCGCCGTATCGCGACGCATCCGCCGCAACGCGAAAAGCCTGCGCCTCCGTTTCACCGACGCCGAAAGAGCCATGTGGCTGCTGTTACGGAATTAGGAGACTGAGCGGATTCAAATT
>JBGPVT010000182.1:0-4248 GCA_041491825.1 Xanthobacteraceae bacterium
GCGGTAGACGTGCCGCCCGTCTGCATTTTGGACCCGGACGGCGATATCGTGCGCCGGCTGAGGCAAGGAGGTCAGGCACGGCAGTTTGACGGCTGGCCCTGCTATCACACGAGGCTCGATACCTTCACGCTTGCCGGCCAAACCGTTGGGATTGTCGGCTGCGCCGTAGGCGCGCCCTTTGCCGTCCTGATCGCGGAAGAATTGTTCGCGAGTGGCTGCCGCTTGCTTGTAAGTCTTACGTCAGCAGGCCAGATCACTCCCGTTGGTCGGACTCCATATTTTGTGATTATTGAGCGCGCGCTACGCGATGAAGGAACGAGCTATCACTACGCGGCGCCGTCGGAATATAGCGAAGCCGACCCGCGCTTGGTTTCGATGGCTGCTGATGCGCTCAGGAAACAGGGTCTCCATGCCGTCGTCGGCTCAAGCTGGACAACGGACGCTCCATTTCGCGAAACCGCCGAGGCGATTGAAGCGGCGCGATCCAAAGGCGTGCTTGCCGTCGAAATGGAGGCCGCCGCCCTCTATACGTTCGCGCGCGTCGCAAACAAAGAGATTCTCTGCCTTGCCCACGTTACGAACACCATGGCGCAAACGGAACAAGACTTTGAAAAGGGGGAAGGCGACGGCACGGCCGATGCTTTGCGAGTTCTCGAAGCGATCATTACGAGTAGACCCTAGCGAGAGAGAGTTTATCGCCGCACTTATGTCTGCTCATGGCACGAAGCGGACGCGCTTCGCATTCGCCAACGCGCCGATCAATATAATTCTCGAAACTCGGCGCGCTTCGAGTTTCTCGCCGGCGATCCGCCACCTTGCGGCAATCGCGCGCTCAGTATTCATGCCCGCTGATCGGCAAACTCGGTTTCTCAGCCGCGAATTTCGACGCCGTGATCGGTATCGTCGGTGAGAATCTCGAAGGCGGCTCGATGGGCGGTCCGCAGGGTCTCGGTCCGATCGGTCGCGAGATCGGTGACGCGCAAGGCGCAGCCGGCGATCTTCGAGTTCAGGCAATACTTCACGCCGCCCGGCGGATTGTAATATCGCAACCCTACGAACGCCTCCCGCGGCGCGCGGATCTCGCCTTCGATCCGGGCCAATTGGCTCTTCGTGGCAAAGCGCCACGTGAAATAGTCGTACGACGCGCGCGCCCTCAGCCCTTGCCACAACGAATTGCAGGCGTACTCCTTGCCGGCATGCCGTAACACCAAAGGCGTAATCAATTTCGACCAGAACGGGCCGATCTTGAATCTTGCCGACGCGATTTCCAGAAAACTGTCCGGCGCGTTATCGAATCCGCACACCTGACCCCAGGCATAGCGGTCGGTGTGTTGGACGCCCCAATTGTGATTCTGGCTGCCGACCCAATTGTCGATTTCCAGCGTTTCGCCATTGAGCGTCATGGTTCCCGTGAACCGCGCCATCGGGGCCCCCACCAGCGCCTTCGCTTTCGGAAAGCGGGCGTCGTATTTGTCGAGCGGCAGGTCAAAAACCGGGCGCGCGCCGCCCGTGTAGCTCAAATTCCACGCGATGCCGTTCGAAGGCGAACCGGCGCGCCCCATCAGGACTCCGGCGGCGAGCTTCGAATCGGCGATGCGCACGGCGAACCGGTCGTTACCGAACGCGCATCGGTCGATGGGGACTTCTGTTTTTGCGACCGCATGACGTCCGCTGCCGGCATTGAAAACGACGGCCCAGAGCTCGCCGATGGCATCCCGCGGCCGTCCGGCCGGGCTGAAGATCGTATAGCGTATCCAGAACGCCCGTGGCTCTGTCGGATGGTTGGCGCGCTGAAAATAACTTTCGTAATGGCCGGCAGCTTGTCCCGTCCGGTAGCGCGTGCAATTGAAGTCGTCGGTGATCATGGATGCTCCGGCTTCGGCAAGTTTCCGCTCAGCCGGCGTCAAGATGCAAGCGGAAGGCCCGCGCGAGCGCGGGCCGTCTTAATGTAAGAACGGCCGAGGGATCGCGGGCCCGCCTATAGCATCGAAGGCAAAACGCGATCCGGCGGAAGGCCCGCGCGAGCGCGGGCCGTCTTGATGTAAGAACGGCCGCCGGACCGTGGCCTACTTATAACATCGACGGAAGCACGCGATCCGGCGGCCGATGGCCGTCCATGAAGGTGCGGATGTTCACGATCACCTTCTCGCCCATTTCGATGCGGCCCTCGATCGTGGCCGAGCTCATATGCGGCAACAGCACCACCTTGCCCGCGCGCGCGAGCTTGACGAGTTTCGGGTTGACCGCGGGCTCGTGCTCGAACACGTCGAGGCCCGCCCCCGCGAGCTCGCCCGCCTCGATCATGCGCGCGAGCGCGTTTTCGTCGGTCACTTCGCCGCGCGCGGTGTTCACCACATAGGCATCGCGCTTCAAGAGCTTCAGGCGCCGCGACGACAGCAAATGATAGGTCGCCGGCGTGTGCGGGCAGTTGATCGAGATGATGTCCATGCGGGCGAGCATCTGGTCGAGGCTCTCCCAGTAGGTGGCCTCCAACGCCTCTTCCAGCTCTTGCGATACTTTGCGGCGGTTGTGATAGTGAATCTGCAGTCCGAACGCTTTCGCCCGCCGGGCGACGGCGCTGCCGATGCGGCCCATGCCGATGATGCCGAGCCGCTTGTTCGAGATGCGGTGCCCGAGCATCCAGGTCGGCGACCAGCCTTTCCACTCCTCGCCGCCGGTCAGCACCGACGAGCCCTCCACCAGCCGCCTGGGCACCGCGAGGATCAGCGCCATGGTCATGTCGGCGGTGTCTTCGGTGAGGACGCCCGGCGTATTGGTGACCGTGATGCCGCGCGCGAGCGCGGTGGCGACGTCGATATTGTCGACGCCGTTGCCGAAATTGGCGACGAGCTTGAGGGTGGCGCCCGCCTGCGAAAGCACGGCGGAGTCGATGCGGTCGGTCACGGTGGGCACGAGCACGTCGGCGGATTTGACCGCTTCGACGAGCTCGGCTTGCGAAAGCGGACGATCGTCGACATTCAGCCGCACGTCGAACAGCTCGCGCATGCGCGTCTCGACGCTGTCGGGCAGGCGCCGGGTGACGACGATAAGCAGTTTCTTCTTAGGCATCTCCCCGCCTTGATTCCTTAAGTCCACCCGGCCCAGAAGTCGGATTTATACGACTTCGGTGCATCTCTCTGTAGCAGAGGGTTTTTTGAAACTCAAAAGGACCGAAGCACCGTTTTGGCCTGCACGCCCCGACTTGAAAAAGCCTTGCGACGAAGGGAAGAACTTGCCAAACGAGGGGACAGAATCGAATGCCGCCGACGCCCTCGCCAACGCCCCCTTGGCAAAGCTCTTTCGCCGTCCTGATCGCGCTCGCGGCTCTCGCGATCGCTTGCGTGCCGGCCCATTCGGAAGACGAACCCGCCGGCTCCGTGAGCGGCCTGCCGGTGCCGCGCTTCGTGAGCTTGAAGGCCGACAAGGTCAATTTGCGCGCCGGCCCCACGCGCGAGCACGACGTGACCTGGGTTTTCACCCGCGCCGGCTTGCCGGTCGAGATCACCGCCGAATCGGAGAACTGGCGGCGGATTCGGGATTCCGAGGGAACGGAAGGGTGGGTCTACCACTCGCTGCTGTCGAGCCGCCGCACCGTTCTGGTGGCGCCGTGGTCGAAGAAGGACGAAACTTTTCCGTTGCATGCGAGCGGCGACGGCAATGCGCGGGTCACGGCGCAATTGCAGCCCGGCGTACTCGGCGCCATCAAGAGCTGCGACAAAAAATGGTGCCGGATATTCGGCGAGGGCTTCGACGGCTATATCGAGCAGGAGCGCCTGTGGGGCGTCTATCCCGACGAATCGATCGAGTGAAGGTCGCGCGCGCACTAGTGTCCCGAACCCGAAGTTCGCAACAATCTAACGGCAACCTCTCAGGCGAACTTCGGGTTCAAAGGGACACTAGAAACGATATTTTGCTAGTGTGGCTTTGGTTCAGAAGTTCGCGTCCGACTCGCGGCAAATGTAGGCGAACTTCTGAACCGCCACACTAGCTTTTCTTGTGGCGCAATCGCACGATCACGTCGATCCGCGCGATATCGTATCCCGCCGGCGGCGTTGGCCGTTTGCCGAGCATCAATTCGGCGCCGGGAATATCGAGAAGCTTGCTGTCGCTCTCGACATAAAAATGATGATGGTCCGCGGCGTTGGTGTCGAAATAAGTTTTCGAGCCGTCGACGGCGACTTCCCGCAACAGGCCGACCTCGGTGAATTGATTGAGGGTGTTGTAAACGGTCGCCAGCGATACCGGAAA
>JBGPVT010000183.1:0-4247 GCA_041491825.1 Xanthobacteraceae bacterium
CGGGATGCTCGCGAACCCATCCCTCGATGATCGACATGACCTTCTGCGTCGTGGGCTGGATGTCGACGCGTCCCTTCGCGTCACGCGGCAAGTCGATCGGGCCGACCAGATCGACGCGGAAACGATTTTTCGGCAGCCGCACGACCCGCACGCCATAGACCGGACAGTCGAACTGGCGCGCGAGCCGCGCCAGCGTGGGGTTGGCGGGGGTCGGGCGGCCGAAGAAGTTCACGCGCACGCCGCCATGAGCCTCGTGATAGTACTGGTCGACCAGCATTCCCACATGGCCGCCGCGCTCGATCGTGCCGGCCATGGCGAACACCGACTGAAATTCGGTCGGCACGAGCTTCACCATCGAGTTCGCGCGGGTCTCCTGGATGAGCTCCGCGATGAAGCGGTTGTTCGGCGCGCGAAAGAGGACGGCCGCATCCAATCCGTGCGCGGCGGCGCAAACGGCCGCGAGTTCCCAATTCGCCAGATGCGCCGAGAAGATGAGGGCGGGCTTGCCGTCGTCGCGCATCTCGCCGAACTTGAGGGCGTCGTTGGTTTCGATGCGGCCGGCGGTGGGGCGCGAATAATCGTAGTCCCACAGCCCTTCGAGATGCACGAATTCGCCGGCGACGCGCCCGAGATTTTCCCACACGCCGCCGAGGATTTCCCCGATCTCGGCGGCGCTTTTCTCCGGGTAGGCGGCCCGCAGATTGTCGAGGCCGGTGCGGTTCGCGGGCACAAACGGGCCGAGGGCGCGCGCCGCTCTCCCCATGAAATCGGAACTCGCATCAACGTCGAGCTTTTTGATCGCGCGCACCGCGACGCGCACGACAAGCGCCAGAATGTAATCGAATGCGAAGAGAAACGGGCGGAGGACGGGCCGGTAGATTTTACGCCAGGCCTTGCGTGCCGCGCGGCGAAAGCCTTGTGCTGCCATACTCAAGGCCAGGCCCCGCCCTTAAAAACGCACGACGATCTTGCCGAACACGCGGCGGCCTTCGAGACGCTCGAGGCCCTTCTGGAAGTCGGCGAGCGGAACTTCGGAATCGATCACGGGCGCAACACCCTTGGCGATGTAGTCGAGCGCTTCCGCAACGTTGCGGATGGTGAAGCCGAACGAGCCGAAAATCCTGTATTGCTGCTGGAACAGCTGCATCAGGTTGATCTTGCCGGCCGGGCCCGAGGTCGCGCCGCAGGTGACGAGCCTGCCGCCGCGCTTCATCGACAGCAACGAGCCGTCCCAGGTGTCGGCGCCGGTGTGCTCGAACACGACGTCGACGCCCTTCTTCTGCGTGATCTTGCGCACGAGATGCTCGAAACGTTCGGTCTTGTAGTTGATGACGTGGTCGGCGCCGATCGCCTTGGCCTTCGCCGCCTTCTCGTCGTCGCCCACGGTCGTGATTACGATCGCGCCGACGAACTTCGCGAGCTTGATCGCCGCCGAGCCGATGCCGGAGCCGCCCGCGTGCACGAGCACGATTTCGCCCGGCTGCAGCTTCGCGTTGTCGAACAGCATGTGCACGGCGGTCGCGAAGGTGAGCGGCGCGCAAGAAGCCTCGGTCGGCGAGATGCTCTTCGGCGCCGGCACCACGAGCCGCGCCGGATGATTGTAGAGGTCGCGTGCGAAGCCATCGACGTGGAAGCCGTTGACGCCGTTCACCACCTCGCAAAGATTGTCGCGGCCCTCCAAGCAGGCCTTGCACTTGCCGCAGGTGAGGGCGCCGTAGGGCGTGACCGGATCGCCGACCTTGAAGGCTTTCACGCCCGCGCCCACGGCGGCGATTTCGCCCGAAGCCTCCGCGCCCACGACGAGCGGGAGCTTCCGCTTGGCGAACGCCATGCCGCGCCAGCCCCAGACGTCGATATGATTGAGGGCGATCGCGTGCGTCTTGACCTGCACCTCGCCTTCGCCGGGCGGCGGCGGCGGGTCGACCTCGGCGATTTCGAGCTTTCGGTCGGAGACGAGGCGAAGCGCACGCATACGGGAATTTCCGGCGGGTGAGGGAAGGGAATGGGCGTGCGAGAGGGCTAAAGCCTCTCACCGCCCGCCGTCAACCTCGATCGTTCGCGAAATTCGCGAGGACCTCAGGCCGGCTCGCCCGCGAGCACGAGGCACACATTCTGCCCGCCGAAGCCGAAGGAATTCGAAATCGCGGTCTTGATCTTGGCATCGCGCGCGACGTTCGGAACGACGTCCAGCGGAATCGCCGGATCCGGCACCTTGTAGTTGATCGTGGGCGGAATGCGCTGGTTCTGGATGGTGAGCAGCGTGATCGCCGCCTCGACCGCGCCCGCGGCCGTGAGCGTGTGCCCGATCATCGACTTGTTGGACGAGATCGGCACCTTCTTCGCGCGCTCGCCGAACACGGCGGCGAGGCCCGTGTACTCCATCTTGTCGTTCTCGGGCGTCGAGGTGCCGTGGGCGTTGATGTAGTCGACGTCGTCGGGCGAAATGCCGGCGTCGATGAAAGCATTTTGCATGCAGCCGATGATCGGCCTGCCGTTCGGGCTCGAGCGCGTGCGGTGGAAATTGTCCGATTTCTCGCCGCAGCCCTGGATAATACCTAGAATCTTGGCGCCGCGCGCTCTCGCGTGCTCGAGGCTTTCGAGCACGAGCGCGGCGGCTCCCTCCGCCAGCACAAAACCGTCGCGGTTCTTGGAAAAGGGTTTCGAGGTCTGCTCCGGCGGCTCGTTTTGCGCCGACAGCGCGGAGAGCAACGAAAAGCGCACGAGCGATTCCGGCGTCACCGACGTATCGGCGCCGATCGCGAGCGCCACCTCGCAATCGCCGCGGCGGATGGTTTCGACGCCGAGCTGGATGGCGGTCCCCCCCGAGGCGCAGGCGGTCGTGAGCGAAATGGGCGAGCCCTCGGTGCCGAAATGATCGGCCAGGTGCTCGCCGACGATGCCGTATTTCGCCATTTCGAAATAGGGCGCGAAGCGCGGCTCGGTCGCCACGCGCACGAGGTCGGCGTAGGTCACAGTTTCGTTGGCGCCCGCGGCGCTGGCGAGGTCGAAGCGGTGCGGCCATTCGAGCTCGATCGGCGCCATGGCGAGAAAGAGCGGTCCCGGGAAACGTCCCTTCGACCCGATGCCCGCCTGCTCGATCGCTTCCTCGCCGACGATCCGCGCGATCTTTTCGGTCATCACCGACGGCGCCATGCCGGATTCATATTCATGATCGACGGTACCGGCGATCGTGGTGCGCAACCCGTCGGTCTGAAAGCGCGAGATGCGGCGAATGCCCGATTGGCCGGCGACGAGCTTTTTCCAGTTGTCTTCCTTGCCCGTGCCGAGCGAGGTGATCACGCCGATGCCCGTCACCGCGATGACCGGCCGTCCTGCTTTGTCCTTCGTTGCGTTTGCCAAGGCCGTTCTCCTGATCAGGCGATCTTCTCGATCAGCCCAATTCCTTCGCCCCGCCAGTTGCCCACGCTCGTCACCGCTACCTGCGTGATTTGAGCCGGACTTTCACCCCTGTCTCCAGACCCCGACGCCGGGAAGAGCTTGCCCTGGCGCAAGGTTTCGCACGCGATCGCGAGATTGGCGAGAAACTGCGTGTCGAAGCCATGGCCAATATAGGTACCGGTCGCGCGCACCGGAAGGTCGATTTTTTCGAGCGCCCGCTTTTCTTCCGAGGTCGGCGGCTCGAGGCCGGAAGCGCCCGAAATGACGACGGCCTCGCCTCGTTTGACCTTGGGTGCGATCGCCGCCCATTCGCGCGCGATCGTGGCTTCGATTTCGCCGGGCTTCCGCCGGTTGCGGTCGGATTGGATCGCCACGATCCGCGCGAGCGGCTTTGCCCCGCGCGCTTCTGCATGCGCCTTGCTTTCGACCACGAGTGCCGCCCCCATCGAGGCGAGCGCGATCCCGCCATGCTCGCCGCGGTCCCACACGGGTGCGAATTTGTCCTTCAGCAGGTTTCCGGCGAGCTCGGTGACGAGCAAGAGGTCCCAACGCGTACCGTGAAAGGCGCTGCCGACAATGGATATGTCGCTCTGCCCCGCGGCGACGCGCTCGAAGGTGAGCCGCATCGCGTCGACGCCCGCCGCCTCCTCGCCCATGAAGGTGCGCGAGGAGCCGACGACGCCATGGACGATCGAGATGTTGCCGGCGAGCAAATTCGGCAGCTGCGCGAGGAAGAGGGTCGGGCGGAGGTCGCTCAACAGCCGCTCGTTCAGGAACGCGCCGGGGTTCGGCGCCGTCCGGATGCCGCTCAGAATCGCGCTGTCGACCGCGATGTCGCGCTCGCCGCC
>JBGPVT010000184.1:0-4219 GCA_041491825.1 Xanthobacteraceae bacterium
AAATATACTCGTGAAACGGCCGTTCTAATCCTAATGCGCGTTGAGCTGAACCCAGAATGAATGATTGATAGTCGTCCTGCGTGAATAGCCTGTGCTGCTTTTGATCAGCCTCGGAAATCTGAATATCGCCCGTCCCGGCAAATGCATCGAAAAAAACCAAGCGAAAATTCTGTTTGCTGAGTGCTTGTGTATACGCCTTGAGATAGGCCTCAAGTTTTTCGAGCTTGAGAAGGGTGTGATCACCACCGAATTTTTGTTTCGCCATATCATGAGTCTATCTGAATCGAGTTGGGCAACAAGCTCGCCGTTTAAGCATCACCGGTTACGCCAAAGACAGCGGTGATCGCAATCTCGATCACTACGCATATGATTCCGCTCGCGCGCTGACGGCGAGCCATTCCTCCTCGACTTTCGCCAGCGCAATCGCGGCCCCCGCGCGGGTTTTGGCGAGCGATGCCGCTTCCGACGGGTTGTTCGCGTGCAGCGTCGTGTCGGCGAGTTTGGCGTCGATCTTTTCGATCTCGCGCTCGAACTTCGTCACCTCGCCCTCAAGCTCCTTGATGCGCTTTTTCAGAGTTTTCAATTCGGCGCGCTCTTCATCGCTGCGGGCGTGGCCGTTCGTGCGCTTGTCCTTGGTCTTTTCTTTTCCTCGGCCGTTCAACTTGTTCGCGCCCGCGGATCCCAGCACCTGCCTTCGATATTGATCGAGGTCGCCGTCATAGGGCTTGACCGTTCCGTCGGCGACGAGCCACAGCCGGTCGGCGCAGGCGTCGAGGAGATGCCGGTCGTGGCTCACCAGCACCACGGCGCCGGGAAAATCGTTGACGGCGGAAATCAGCGCCGCGCGCGCTTCGATATCGAGATGATTCGTCGGCTCGTCGAGAATGAGCAAATGCGGCCCGTGAAACGCCGCGAGCCCGAGCAGAAGCCGCGCCTTCTCGCCGCCGGATAGCTCCGCCACCTTGGTGTCGGCGGCGGCGGCGGAAAAACCCATCTCGGCGGCGCGTCCGCGCACCTTCGATTCCGGCGCGCCCGGCATCAGGGCGCGCACGTGTTCGGCGGGCGATTCGTCGGCGTGCAATTCGTCGAGCTGGTGCTGGGCGAAATAGGCGACCTGCAATTTGCTCGCGCGCACCACCTTTCCCGCCTCCGGCTTCAAGCGGTCGGCGAGCAATTTGGCGAAGGTGGATTTGCCGTTGCCGTTGGGGCCGAGCAACGCGATGCGGTCGTCCTCGTCGAGGCGGAGATCGAGATGGCGGAGGACCGGCTTTCCGGGCTCGTAGCCGACCGAAACTTCGTCGAGCACGATGATCGGCGGCGACAGCAATTTTTCCGGCGCGCGGATCGAGATCGCGGCCGGCGCGTCCGCTACATGCGCCGCCAGCGGCTCCATGCGGGCGAGCGCCTTGATCCGCGATTGCGCTTGGCGCGCCTTCGACGCCTTGGCGCGGAAGCGCTCGACGAAAGCGGTGATATGCGCGCGCTCGGCCTCCTGGCGCTTGCGCGCCTTTTGCTCGACCACGAGCTGCTCGCGCCGCTGGCGGTCGAATTGCGAGAAGCCGCCGCGATAGAGCTTCAGCTTCTTCTGGTCGAAATGCAGGATGAACGAGACCGAGGAATCGAGGAGGTCGCGATCGTGGCTGATGAGAACGACGGTGTGCGGATAGCGCGCGAGATAATCCTGAAACCACAGGGCGCCTTCGAGATCGAGATAGTTGGTGGGCTCGTCGAGCAGCAAGAGATCCGGCTCCGAAAACAGGAGGGCCGCGAGCGCCACCCGCATCCGCCAGCCGCCGGAAAATTCCGAGGTGGGCCGCGCCTGCGCCGCCTCGTCGAAGCCGAGGCCGGCTAGAATCTTGGCGGCGCGGGACGGCGCCGAATGCGCGTCGATCTCGACGAGCCGGTGCTCGACCTCGGCGATCCGCATTGGATCGGCCGCGGTCTCGCGCTCGATCATCAGCTTCGCGCGCTCGGTGTCGGCGGCGAGCACCATTTGCAGGAGCGTCTCGGGGCCGGCGGGCGCTTCTTGCGCCACGCAGCCGATGCGCGCGCGCGTGGGCAGATTGATCGCACCGGTTTCGATCTCGACCTCGCCCAGGATCGCGCGGAACAGCGTCGTTTTGCCGGCGCCGTTCCGCCCGACCATGCCGACGCGCGCCCGGTCGGGGATGGCGACGGAGGCGTGGTCGAGCAAAAGCTTGCCGGCGATGCGGAGCGAAATGTCGTCGAGCACGATCATGCGCGCGCTTTTCGCAAGCGAACGCGTGCGGTGCAATAGAGAATGTGAAAATCGTGGCGAGCAGGCGAATAGGGCGGCAGAAACGAAAACCCCGGCGCAAGGGCCGGGGTTTCCAATTATGAATGTTCGACGGCTGCTCAATCGTTGTCGCGGTCGTTATCGCGGCGGTGCTTCTTGATCACGATCACTTCGCGGTCGTTATCGTGATCGCGGCGCCAACGATGATCCCGATCGCGATCGCGATCATGATCGCGATCCTCCATGCGTACGCCGGGTATGCCGATTCGAATTTCCTCGGCTTGCACCGAAGCGCCAATGACCGGGGCCCCCATGAATGCCGGGGTCACGAGTAGGCCTAAAGCAACGAATGGAAGGGCAATTTTCTTCATCACGCACTCCTTGGGTTCTTATGATTCACAACGCGCTCGGAGAGTAAATGCGCTCGGAGGTTTATCGTTCCCAGGATTATGGTTCCTTGGGCATGTCGGCAGAGTTTGACGGCTGGCCCGAGCGCGGCTGTTTGGCGGCGCCGGAATTTCCGCTTTCATGCGCGGCATCCGTCGTCAGACCGATGATGAAGAGGATAAGGGCGACGCGCGCGACAAACTCTTTGATCATGATGTTTCGTCCCATTGCCCCGCACCGGGCAACCCACCCTCGATCAGTCTATTCTGCCCTCGTTAACGGCGATGTAATGCCCGGGCAGAGCCATTCGTTCCGAGGTAGAAACAGAGCCATGTCCCTTCCCTCCGAAGTCGATGTGGCCGTGATCGGCGCCGGTGCCGCCGGCGTCGCCGCCGGGCGCAGGCTGCAATCGGTGAAAGTGAATTTCATCGTGCTCGAAGCGCGCGCGCGCGTCGGCGGGCGCGCGTGGACGGCGGAAGCGGGCGGATTTCCGCTCGACCTCGGCTGCGGCTGGCTGCATTCGGCCGACCGCAATCCGTGGACGAGGATCGCGGAAGCGGAGGGGCTTTCCGTCGACCGCTCGCCGCCGCCATGGGGGAAGCCCGCGCTCGAATACGGATTTTCCGCCGCCGGGCAGCGCGAGTTTCGCGCGGCGATGGCGGAATTCTACGCGCGCCTCGACGCGGCGAGGGAACAGGATCGCGACCGGCCGCTCGCCGATTTTCTCGAGCAAGGCGGCAAATGGAATTCGATGCTGCAGGCCATCAGCACCTACGTCAACGGCGTCGAACTCGACCGGGCATCGGTCGGCGATTACGCCGCCTATGAAGACACAAACGTGAACTGGCGCGTGGTGGAGGGCTACGGCGCCGCCATCGTTGCGCATGCGCGCGGCTTGCCGCTCGCGCTCGATTGCGCGGTGAAGCTCGTCGACCATAGCGGCAAGCAGTTGCGGATCGAAACCGCGCAAGGGGTTTTGACGGCGCGCGCCGCCATCGTCACGCTGCCTTCGCAGCTGATCGCCGAAGAATCGATCCGATTCAAACCGGCGCTTCCCGCCAAGCTCAAAGCCGCGGCCGGATTGCCGCTCGGTCTCGCGGATAAAGCATTTCTCGCGCTCGCCGACGCCGAACGGTTTCCCGTGGAGTCGCGCCTGTTCGGAAAACTCCTTCCCGAGGGCGCCGCGAATTATCACATCCGGCCGTTCGGGCGGCCGGTGATCGAGTGCTATTTCGGCGGCAAGCTTGCGCGGGAACTCGAAGACGCGGGCGAGGGCGCGCTCGGCGTCTTCGCCATCGACGAGTTGGCGAGCCTCGTCGGCAACGATCTCCGCCCGAAGCTCTCGGCGCTCGCCGCCACCGCCTGGGCGCGCGATTCCTACGCACGCGGCTCCTGCTCCTATGCGCTGCCGGGTCACGAGGACGACCGCGCTAAGCTGGCCGCGCCCGTGGACGACCGGCTGTTCTTCGCGGGCGAGGCGTGCTCGCCGGACCACTTCACCACCGCGCACGGGGCCTATGAGGCGGGTGTTGTCGCGGCGGAACAAGCGATTGCGGCGCTGGCAAAACCGTGAGG
>JBGPVT010000185.1:0-4211 GCA_041491825.1 Xanthobacteraceae bacterium
GACGTCTTGCCGTGGTCCACGTGTCCGATCGTGCCCACATTGCAGTGCGGCTTCTTGCGCTCGAATTTCTGCTTGGCCATGGCATGCTCTCTTTCTACGTCGGCGGTTTTCGGCTTACGCGGTTTGACTTGGAGCGGGTGAAGGGAATCGAACCCTCGTCGTGAGCTTGGAAGGCTCCTGCTCTACCATTGAGCTACACCCGCACGGTCCTCGAATACGTGGTGGGGGAGGCAGGACTCGAACCTGCGAAGGCATAGCCAGCGGATTTACAGTCCGCCCCCTTTGCCGCTCGGGACACTCCCCCGGAAACTCCTCCGGCTGATGGGCAGATTTCTAGAAAACGACAAATCCCGCTGGAAATCGCGCTAAATTCCGGGCGGTTATGGGGAGCGACCCCTTTCCTGTCAACCCCGCGAGATGTGCGAAAGCCCGTGAAATGCAGCCTTTCCGGCCTCCCGCGCCGAGGCGAAGAAAATTGCCAAGCAGAGCCGCGCATGAATAGAACCAATCATGCGCAAACGAGAAAAAGGCCGCGGGGGCCGGCCCTGGCAAAAGCGTGAGAAGCGAGATCGACGTGGCGATAGCGACCACGCCCTGATCTATGGCTGGCACGCGGTGCAGGCCGCCCTTGAAAACCCCGCGCGTAGGATCAGGCGCTTGCTCGTCACGCCGAACGGGGTGCGCAGGCTTGAGGAGCTCGGCATCAAACTCGCCGTCGCGCCGGAGATCGTGCGGCCCGAGGAGATCGATCGCCTGCTCCCGCCCGATGCGGTGCATCAGGGAGTTTTAGCCGAGGCCGATCCCCTGCCCGCGCCCGCGCTCGATGAGCTCGCGCTCGACGGCATCGTGCTCGTGCTCGACCAGATCACCGACCCGCATAATTTCGGCGCCATTGTCCGAAGTGCTGCCGCCTTCGCCGTCTCCGCCATCGTCACCACCGCCCGCCACAGCCCGGAAGCGACAGGCGTGCTCTCGAAGAGCGCATCGGGCGGGCTCGAATATGTGCCGCTCGTGCTCGTGCAGAATCTCGCCCGCGCGATGAGCGAGTTGAAGGCGCGCGGCTTTCTCCTCGTCGGCCTCGACGAAGCGGGCAACGCCGATCTCGCCGATCTTCCGCTCAAGGCTCCGCTCGCGCTCGTGATGGGCGCCGAGGGCAAGGGCCTGCGCGCGCTCACCCGCGAAACCTGCGATCTCCTGGCCCGGCTCGATCTGCCCGGAAAAATCAAGAGCTTGAATGTCTCCAATGCCGCCGTGCTCGCGCTCCACGTCGCGCGCCGCGCCGTCGGGGGAACGCCGCACTCGCCGCCCGGTGTTCGCTCATGATCGCGCCGTTGCAAGAGAGCCGCTCGTCAGCGCACCGCGGAAAGAAGACGGGTGTACTGTTTCATATCGTTCTGTCGCTAGCCTTGGTGGCGGCAACAACTGCGCTCATCGCCACCCTCATCCGATTCATCGATCTCGGCAGCGTCGGCGTAATCTATCTGATACCCGTTCTCACGGCCGCGCTCTTCTTCGGCCTCGTTCCGGCCCTGATTGCAGTGGCAACGAGCGTCGCGGCTTCCGCTTTCTTCTTCTATGCGCCGATCTACGACTTCCGCGTCCATAACTGGGAGCAGTTGATCGATCTCATCCTGTTTACATTTGTCGCAGTGATCACCAGCCAGCTGGCGAGCAGTCTGCGGCGACACGCGCAAATTACCGAGATGCGCGTCAAGACCGATCAGCTTCGCGAGGCGTTGATCGGGTCCGTATCGCATGAGCTGCGTACGCCGCTCACTTCGATTCTTGGTGCCGCGTCCGTGATCGGCCAATCGCCGGCGATCATCCGGGACGAACGCCTCTCGGCGCTTGCCAATATGGTGCGGGATGAAGCCGAACGTCTTAACAACGATATTCAGAACCTGCTCGATGCCACTCGCATCAGCAGCGAAGGCGTGCATGCTAAGCTCGAATGGATTGATCCAGGCGATATCGTCAATGTCGCCGTGGAGCGGCGGTATCGCCGGCTGCAGGGCCATCGGGTCATCATTCAGATTTCCGAAAACCTGCCTTTTATGCGCGGCGATACGATCTTGATCGAACAGGCGCTAGGCCAGATTCTCGACAACGCTGCGAAGTATGCGCCGCCCGGCACGAGAATCCGGCTCGTGACGGAGAGTGATGGTCAATGGGTGTCGGTAGCGGTGATCGACGAAGGGCCCGGGCTCACCGAGGCCGAGCGCTCGAGGCTTTGGGAGCGGTTCTATCGTGGAGAACGCCATGCCGCGACAACGACCGGCTCGGGGCTTGGGCTATGGATCGCGCATGCTTTCATCGCCGCGTGCGGGGGCAAGATCGAGGCGACAAGTGAAGGAACCGGCCGCGGAACCAAGGTCACGATCAGCCTGCCGGCGTCGCAGCAGGACATGCAGGACATGATGGCTCAAAATGATGACTAATCCTCCGCTCATCGTGCTCATCATCGACGACGAGATTCAAATCCGCCGCTTCCTGCGCGCGGGCTTCGAACTCGAGGGGTTTGTGGTCCACGAAGCCGATACGGCGGCGGATGGCATTCGTGCCGTGACGCTGAAGCCGCCGGATCTCGTGATCATCGATCTTGGATTGCCGGATATGGATGGGGCCGAGGTCGTCGAGCGCGTTCGTTCATGGTCGAGCGTTCCGCTCATCGTGCTCTCGGTGCGATCGAGCGAGGAAGAGAAGGTACGCCTGCTGGAACTCGGCGCCGATGACTATGTCACCAAGCCCTTCGGAATGGCCGAGTTGCTGGCACGCGCACGCGCGGCTATACGGCGTCACGTCCGCGCCGTAAGCGGCGATCCCGTCGTGACGGTCGGCCCGCTCACCATCGATCTCGCCACTCGCGCGGTTTCGCTCGAAGGAGCGCGGCTCGCGCTTACGCCAAAAGAATATCGGCTCTTGCAGGTGCTCGCGCAGCACGCCGGCAACGTCGTCACCCACCAGCAACTATTGAGGGACGTTTGGGGCACGGCCCATGCGGGTGACACCCACTATCTGCGAATCTTTGTCCGCAAGCTTCGTCAGAAAATCGAATCCGACCCAAATCAGCCGCGCATTCTCCTGAAGGAACTCGGCGTCGGCTACCGGCTCGCCCAGCCAGGCACGGATTGAAAAGCGACTGCAATCGCTCAATCAATCATCGGTAGGTCGATGTTTATGCGAAATTTACGCGTTCGGAGGAGAAAATAATTCTTCTTATGAACGTCGCTCACCTAGCTTCTCGCTGCAACCAACCGGTTCGCCATTGGTTGCTGCAGGAAAAGCCTAGGACATGCGCTCAACGACCCGAGAGGCGACAAGTTTTCCCCGTAAGAGCCGGACCTTGTTGAATACGAGGGTGCTCAGCGAAAAGCGCGCTGAATGCGTTCGTGAAATCGAGCTGTTGCGGCACCAACTTAAGATCCTGCCGCCGCTTGCCGAAAAGGCCCGTCGCCTGCTGCAGCCGCGCTACTGGTCGCACGCGAACTGGCGCACCCGCGCCGAGATCTTGAGATCGGTCGAATGGCTGTTGCGGATGGCCGAAAGCGCTCCCTCAGGAATTTCAAATCTTTAGCGGCGTACTGCTTTCGGCGCAGCGCATCCCATTGTCGGATGCCGGCGCAGCGCGATTGTTAATTTCTGACAATTGCTTAACCCCCCTCTCCTTTACCTTTCTGTCTACAACCAGTTGCGCAAAGACAGCTAGGAATGCCGCGCCTAACGTCGAGTTCCAGCCTCCAGAAAAGGAGGAAAGCGGCGGCAGTCGGGGGCGCCGTGCTTTGCTGGAGGTTCCCTCACGCACTTCAAGTTTCGCGCGGCGTCAGCCATCGCGGACATATACGCGGAGCAAAAGGTCCGGAGACGGGCCGAACAATAAAGTTAGAGATAGGGAGGACAACATGGCTGCTAAAATTCCACAGGACTTCCGGACCGTGATCGTCGCCGCGTCCGTGGGAAACGTCATCGAATGGTACGACTTCTATATCTTCGGGAGCTTGGCTGCGGTCTTGTCGGTCAAGTTCTTTGAGCAATCCCATCCGGTCGCGGCTCTGCTGAGCACGATTGCATTGTTCACCGCCGGATTCCTGATCCGTCCGCTGGGGGCATTCCTCTTCGGATGGATGGGCGACCGCGTGGGCCGCAAATACACGTTCCTCGTTACGCTCAGCGGGATGGGGATAGGCACGGGAGCGATCGGGTTGATCCCCGAC
>JBGPVT010000186.1:0-4200 GCA_041491825.1 Xanthobacteraceae bacterium
AAAGCTGCGCTCTCGGATTGACGGCTGCCGCCACCTCCCCGTGGTGGATCGCTCAATTGCACGCCACCGAAGCATTCGAAGTAACTCACAGCGACGCCGAGTGGCGCCAGCTTCTGACCCCCGCGCAGTATGCGGTGCTTCGGCAGAGCGCGACCGAGCGTCCCTTCTCCAGTCCGTTGCTGCATGAAAAGCGTGCCGGGGATTTTTCTTGCGCGGGCTGCGACCGGCCGCTGTTTTCATTCAGCACGAAATTTGACAGCGGAACCGGCTGGCCAAGTTTCTGGGCGCCGTTGGAAAAAGCCGTCGACAGCACGCGGGACACCTCCTTCGGCATGGCGCGAACGGCTATCCATTGCAGCCGCTGCGGCGGGCATCTCGGCCACGTTTTCGACGATGGCCCCAAGCCCACCGGTCTTCGCTATTGCATGAATGGCGTTGCGATGAAATTCAAACCCGCGACCGCATAGCCAATGAGTGTACTGTCGCTTGATTGAAACGGAGATTTCTAATGCCCCTATCGCCCGAGAATCCCATTTGGCGCGTCACCCATGTCGCTTGCGTCACGTTGTTTTTGGCCGCGCTATTATTTCTGGCGGGAATTGGGCTGAGGGTGCCCTTGTCGGCAGCGGAAGGCGCGCATGTAATCGCGCCGCCTGCGATTGACGAACCGGCTGCGCAAGCCACATCGGAGGTCGCGATTCTCGCCGGCGGTTGCTTCTGGGGTGTGCAAGGCGTCTTCCAGCACGTCGAGGGCGTTACGAGTGCGGTCTCCGGCTACGCGGGCGGCGCCAAAGATACGGCTCACTACGAACTCGTCGGCTCGGGAAGTACAGGTCACGCGGAAGCGGTGAGGATTACCTTCGATCCACGAAAAATCAGCTATGGCCGCCTGCTGCAGATTTATTTCTCGGTCGCCCACAATCCGACCGAGCTCAACCGGCAAGGGCCTGACGTCGGCACCCAATATCGCTCGGCTGTTTTTCCGACGAGCGTCGAGCAAGCTCGCGTGGCGAACGCCTATATCGCGCAGCTCAATCAGGCGCATGCGTTCAAGGCTGCGATCGTCACTCGGATTGAACCCGACAAGAGCTTCTATCCAGCCGAGGCCTATCACCAGGATTTCCTGACGCGGAACCCGAGGCATCCCTACATTGTTTTCAACGACCTGCCGAAAATCACGGATTTGAAACGTGTCTTCCCCGATCTTTACCGCGACGATCCGGTGCTCGTTGCGAACACGGGGCTGTCGAACTGACGCGGCTTAATTAGTCAAAGTGCGCCTGCACATCAGGCGTAACTACTCGGCGGCCGTGCGAAACGCCGCCTGCCCTTCGACTTTCGCGAGACAGCGGGCAAGGCTCTCGCCTTCCGGATCGACGAGGGCCGCGGTGCGCGCGCTTGCCACCGCGTCGGCGGCGCGCGCGGCGGGAATTTCGCCGGCGAGTGCGGGACGAATGACGCGCGTCTCGATCGCATGGTAGTTCGCGGCACCGCGCTTATGGGTATCGCCGTAGCCCTTGATCAGGCGCGCGCATTCGGCGACTTCAAGCGCGAGCGGCGCGGAAATTTTCGCCGCCGCGGCGATTAGATCGAGCCAGGATTCGATCGCCTCCTGCTCCTCGGCGAAGCGATGGGTGCGCGGGCGGAAGCGGCGCAATTTCGAAAGCCCCCAAAACCGGAGATACCCGCTGATCGAGGCGGTGTTGATCTCCATGCCCCAGTGAAAGCGGGCAAGCCAGCCGCGGCGCTCGGAAACGCGCAGGATGGGCTTGGCGAGAAACGGCGGCAGGACCTGGCAAAATTCATCGATGCCGGGCTTCAGGAACTCGTAGACGGCGTAGGGATCGCCGGAAATTTTCATCTCCTCGTCGATGCGCCGGAGCCGAGCGGGGTCGATTTTCGCCTGCGCGACGCGGATCACGTCCTCGTAGGACATGCGCAAGGCAAGATGGCGCGCGGTCTCGGCGAGAAGCTTGCCGCCGGCGCCCGCGCGCTCGTCCGCTTCGCGAATGCGCCGCAGGCGGTCGAGATAGCGCCGCGCGTAAGCAGCATCCTGATACGTCGCGAGCCGGCGCACGCCTTCGACCATGATCGCGCGCGCGGCTTCGGGAACGGTCGCCGGTATTTCGCGCTCGAGCGATTGCAAGTCCGCTTGTCCGCCGGAGGTCCGCCGATCGGGCTTCGGCGCGGCTGCAGCTTTGCTGCCCCGCGCGGCCTCCAATCCGGCGCGAAATCCTTTCAAATTGCGGTCGTCCCCTTTCGCGTCGGCCTTGATCGCCGCTTCGAATTCTTCGGCCGAGATCGGCAGGAGGTTGCTGCCCGCGAGCGCCCCCAGCATCACCGCGTTCACGATCGCGCCCGAATTTTTCGCCGCTTCCGCCATGTCGAACAGGAGCGCCGATTTCGCGTGCTCACGGATCGCCTTCGCGAGGCGCTCCTGATCGTAGCGGCCGTCGGCCATCGCGATCTTCTCGTCCATGGCGTAGAAGCGGCTCGTCGAAGCGATCATCGCGGTGCGGTCGGCCGTCACGAAGCCGTTCGCGATCAAGCGCCCGGCCTCCATCAATTCGCTCGCGAGCGCGACGTCGATGTCGGCGATTCCGGGCGTCAGCGCCAGCACCGGCCGCTTGCCGCCGAGCTCCTGCGCGGGCACCGGCACGATCTCGATGTAATAGGTGGTGGCGCCGGTGCGCTGCGCGACGCCGGGGATCGACGTGCTCTGCACCGGGAATCCGCGTTTCTCGGCGGCCGTCACGATCCAGTCGGTGAGCACGCCGCCGCCCTCGCCGCCCAGCGCCGCGATCAAGAGCTTGACCGGTTGAACGCCGCTCATGCCCTCGCCTCGCGCGTGCCGAGCCAGCCGATCACGGTCCGGCGGAAGCGATGCAGCGCGCGGTCCCAAAGATTGGCGTTGCGCACCACCTCGGCGCGATAGAAGGAGGGGCAGAGCACGGCGGCGTGCGCGACCTCGCCGCACAAGCCGCAGCCGACGCAGCTTTCGATGACGGTGGCGACCGGATCGGTACGCAAGGGATCCGGGCTCGGTTTCACCGTCAGCGACGGGCAGCCCGAGAGCCGAATGCAGGAATGGTCGCCGGTGCAGATCTCGTCGTCGACGCCGTAGCGCGTCTTCACCAAGCGCCGGCCGCGCTTCAATTTCTCGGCGTCCTCGGCGCGCACGCGGCGCTGGCGCGCGAGCTGGCATTCGCCGTCGGCGATGATCACCTTCAGCCCGTGCTGGCTGCTGTTCAGCGCCTCTGTCAGCGTTTTCGTCATGGTGGCGACGCTGTAGCTGCGGATTGTCCGCAGCCACTTCACCCCGAGCGCGCGCAGCGTTTTTTCGATGTCCATGCCGGCGGGGGCGCCGTCGCGATTGCTGAGACTCGACGGCATGAACTGCTGGCCGGTCGCCGAGGTGTAGCCGTTCTGCATGATGAGGAGGACGCCGTCGCCCTTGTTGAAGAGATTGCTCGCAACGCCGGTGATGACGCCGTTATGCCAAAAGCCGCCGTCGCCCATGATCGCGATCGGCCGCTTTTTCATGTTGGGCCCGACGGCGGCGGCGGCGGCGAGGCTCATGCCGTAGCCGAGGATCGAGTTGCCGATCGAAAACGGCGCAAAGCCCGCGAAGGAATGGCAGCCGATATCGGCGCTGACGTGCACCGGCCCGACCTCGCGCTCGGCGAGCTTGATCGCGCTGAACACCGGCCGCTCCGGGCAGCCGGTGCAAAAGCTCGGCGGCCGCGGCGGCAATTCGCCGACCGCGGCGGCGGCCGCGGGCTTCCGCGCAAGAATAGCGCGGGCACGGGCATCGATCGCCTCGACATCGAGCCCGCGCGGCTTCGTCTCCGCGAGAAAGGCGGCGATGCCCTTGAGCAGCACTTCCGAGGTGTATTCACCGGCCTGCGGCAGCGGGCCTTTGCCGATCACGCGCGTCTGCAGGTCGGCGCGGCGGAGCTCGACGTTGATCGCCTGCTCGATATAGTCGGGATGGCCCTCCTCGACCACGAGTACCGCGCGCTTGTTGGCGCAGAATTCGCGCACTTCCTCCGGAACGAGCGGATAGACGCAATTCAATACGTAAAGCGGCACGCGCGATTTTCCGAACAGGTCCGCGAGATCGAACCGCGCAAGCGTGCGCAGCACGCCGTTGGTGAGCCCGCCCATCACGACGATGCCGATGTCGTCGAGATCGCCCGC
>JBGPVT010000187.1:0-4188 GCA_041491825.1 Xanthobacteraceae bacterium
CCATCGAGAGCCGCGGCGAAGGCGATGGGCGTGGCGTTGATGGCGAGCGCCGGCTGATAGACGCGCCCCAACTCCTCGATGCCGGCGTGCACATGCACGAGCGGCTTGCCGGGATCGGGTGCCGCGAGCAGCGTGTAGCCCTGGCTCGGCCATTCCGAGAAACGCGCGCCGAACACGAGCACGAGATCGGCGTTCTTCACGCGCTCGGCGAGCTTCGGATTGGGTCCGGTGCCGAGATCGCCGGCATAACAATCGTGCTGATTGGGAAACAGCATCTGGCGGCGGAAGCTCACCGCCACGGGAATGTCGAAGCGCTCGGCGAAGCGCACGAGGGAAGCGACCGCGGCCTCGTTCCAGCGCGAGCCGCCGGCGATGACCAGCGGGCGCTCGGCGGCCGCGAGCAACTTTTGCAGCCGCGCCATGTCGGCAGGCGCCGGCGAAATTTCCACCGGCTCGAAGGCGGCCAAGTCGTCGGCCGCGGCTTCCTCCACCAGCATATCCTCAGGCAAAGTAATGACCACCGGTCCCGGCCGCCCCTGCGTCGCCACGCGCACGGCGCGGGCGACGAATTCCGGCGTGCGCGCGGGATCGTCGATCTCGACCACCCATTTCGCCATCGTCCCGAAGACGGCACGGGCGTCGACTTCTTGGAATGCCTCGCGATGGCGAAAATGGCGGGAGATTTGGCCCGCGAGCAAGATCATCGGCGTCGAGTCCTGCTGCGCCACGTGCACGCCCGCGCTGGCATTCGTCATCCCCGGCCCGCGCGTGACGAAGCAGAGGCCGGGTCTGCCGGTGAGCTTGCCCGTGGCTTCCGCCATCATGGCGGCGCCCCCTTCCTGGCGGCAGACGAGGAAATCGATCTTCGAATCGAGGAGCGCGTCGAGGGCGGCGAGGTAGCTCTCGCCCGGCACGCCGAAGGCGTGCTTGAGGCCATGGCCTTGCAGCGCGTCGATGAGGATGCGGGCGCCGGTGCGGGCATTGCTGCGAGGCTTGTGCATGCGCTCAGCCTAGCGCGCGGAAGGCGGGACGGCCAGCGCGCACGGCGGCGCGGATCTCGTCGCTGTGCTCGCCGAGGCGCGGCGACGGATGGTCATAGCGCAACGGCGTTTCGGAAAGCGCGATCGGCGTGCGCACGCCGGGGATGGTGATGCCGCCTTCGGCTTCTTCCGCGAGATCGACACGTACCTTGCGGTGCCGCACCTGCGGATCGGCGAAGGCGTCGGCGATGTCGTTGATCGGGCCGACCGGCACGCCCGCTTTCTCGAGCGCGGCGAAAAGATCGGCGCGTTTGTGTTTGCTCGTTTCGGCATGCATCAGCTCGATCAGCAGCGATCGGTTTTTCACTCGGTCGGAATTGGCGCGAAAACGCGGATCGTCGGCGAGTTCTTCCCGGCCGAGCACCTTGCAAAAACTCCGGTACTGGCCGTCATTGCCGACGGCGATGATCATGTAGCCGTCGCGCGTCGGAAAAACGCCATAGGGCACCACGGTCGCGTGCGAATTACCGAGGCGGCGCGGCGGCGTGCCGGAGACGAGATAAAACAGCGCCTGGTTCGCGAGCACGCTCATCTGCACGTCGAGGAGCGCCATGTCGATGTGCTGGCCGGCGCCGGTGCGGTGGCGCGCGAGCAATGCCGCTTCGATCGCGAGCGCGGAATAGACGCCGGTGAAAACGTCGGCATAGGCGACGCCCGGCTTCTGCGGCTCGCCGCCGGCCTCGCCCGTGATGTCCATGATGCCGCCCATGCCCTGGATGACGAAATCGTAGCCCGGGCGATGCGAATACGGCCCGCTTTGGCCGAAGCCGGTGATCGAACAATAGACGAGGCGCGGGTTGATTTTTTTGAGGCTCGGATAATCGAGACCGAATTTGGCGAGATCGCCGACCTTGTAGTTTTCGATCAACACATCCGCCTCGCGCGCGAGCGCGAGCACGAGCTCCACGTCTTCTTTTTTGCGGAAGTCCGCGGCGACCGAGCGCTTGTTGCGGTTGATCGCGTGATAATAGGCGGAGGAAAGATTTTCGCCGTCCTTGCCTTGCACGAAGGGCGGGCCCCAGGCGCGCGTCTCGTCGCCCGCGCCCTCGCGCTCGATCTTGATCACATCGGCGCCGAGATCGGCGAGAATTTGCCCGGCCCAGGGTCCGGCGAGCACGCGCGCGAGTTCGAGCACCTTGATGCCGGCAAGCGGCGCGGACATGGCGTTTCCTCTGGTCTATTTCAATCGGACATTATTTCAATCAGACATGGGCCGCATGCCGAGCTTGTCCAAGAGCCGCCTATCGCGGTCTTGATCGGGGTTCGGCGTCGTCAAAAGCTTGGGGCCGTAGAAAATCGAGTTCGCGCCGGCGAGAAAGCAAAGCGCCTGGGTTTCCTCGCTCATGTTTTCGCGCCCCGCAGAGAGCCGTACGACCGACGCGGGCATGGTGATCCGGGCCGCGGCGATGACGCGGATAAAATCGAGGGGATCGGTCCGCTGCCCCTTGGAAACCGGCGTGCCCTCGACCTGCATGAGGAGGTTGATCGGCACGCTTTCGGGGTGCGCGGAGAGGCTCGCGAGCGTCGCGATCATGCCGATGCGGTCCTCGATCCCCTCGCCCATGCCGACGATGCCGCCGCAACAAACGTGAATGCCGGCCGCGCGCACGGCTTCCAGCGTGTCGAGCCGGTCCTGGTAGACGCGGGTCGTGATGATCTCGCCGTAATATTCGGGCGAGGTATCGAGATTGTGATTGTAGTAATCGAGGCCCGCTAGCTTGAGCTTTCCTGCCTGCGCGTCCGTCAACATGCCGAGCGTCACACAAGTTTCCATGCCGAGCGCCTTCACGCCCTCGACCATCTTGCAGACCTCGCCGAGATCGCGGTCCTTCGGCGAGCGCCAGGCCGCACCCATGCAGAAGCGCTGCGCGCCCGCGGCCCGAGCGGCGCGCGCCTCCGCCAGCACCGCGTCGAGCGCCATCAGCTTTTCCGCCTTCACTCCCGTTTTGTGGTGAACGCTTTGCGGGCAATAGGCGCAGTCCTCCGGGCAGCCGCCGGTCTTGATCGAAAGCAGCGTCGAGATTTGCACCTCGCGCGGATCGAAATAGAGCCGGTGGATGCGCTGCGCCTCGAAGAGCAAATCGGGGAACGGCAGTTCGAACAGCGCGCGCACCTCCGCGCGCGTCCAATCGTGACGCACGCCTCCCCATGGGTCAGGCTTGATCGGCTCGGTGCTCAGCGACACGGACATCTATCTCCCTCGGCTCATTATCCTCGGTCCATTATCCTCGATCCGTGGCCCTGTTCAAACCGCGGCAATGGCCTGAATTTCGAGCAGATACTTCTCGTTGACGAGCCGGTTGATGACCAGAAGCGTATTCGGCGGATAGCGGTTGCCGGGAAACATCTTGGGGAATTCGCGCAGGCGATATTCGTAAAGGCCGGCAATGTCGGAGGCGCGCACGATATAGGTGATCGATTGCACGACGTTCGCCCACGAGGCCCCCGCGGATTTCAGCGCCGCCTCCAGATTGGCGAAGACCTGCCCGCATTGCTGGGCGAAGTCGCCCTCGCCGACGAGCTTGCCGCTTTTGTCGACCGCCACCTGGCCCGCGACAAAGATGAGCTTGGCATGGCTCGCCGTTGCGACATGATTATAGGGGCCAACGGGCTTCGCCAGCGCTGGCGGGCTGTAAATTTCGATCTCGGCCATGGATTCCTCCCGGAACGGATTGCGGGCCTATTGGTTGTCGAACAAGACCTTAGTTTAGCCTGGCGCCGACTCAAATAGGCCGGATCGCAGCATGCCCGCCGAATCCGTCGAACTCGCCTCGACCCAGTGCTGCATCGCCGGCGGCGGCCCGGCGGGCGTCATGGCGGGCCTGCTCTTAGCGCGCGCCGGCGTCGACGTCTTGGTGCTCGAGAAACACGCCGATTTCTTTCGCGATTTCCGCGGCGACACCATCCATCCCTCGACCCTCGAATTGATGCGGGAGCTCGGCTACGACGAGGAGCTGTTGCGGCTGCCGCACCAAGAAGTGCGCGAACTCGCGTTTCATGTCGGTGCGCGCGAATTCAAGGTCGCCGACTTCTCGCATCTCGGCGTCCGCCACCCCTTTATCGCGCTCATGCCGCAATGGGATTTTCTCAACTTCCTCGCCGCCAAGGCCGCGCGCTATCCGACTTTCCGCCTGCGCATGAACGCGGA
>JBGPVT010000188.1:0-4181 GCA_041491825.1 Xanthobacteraceae bacterium
GCGACGGGGTGCCGACGGCGATGAACGCCACTTCCGCGTCCTTGACCGCGGCGGCAAGGTCGGTGGCGAAGGAAAGCCGGCCTTCCTTGGCGTTTTGCGCGACGAGTTCGTCGAGGCCGGGCTCGAAGATCGGAATTTCGCCGCGCTGCAAGGCGGCGATCTTGCCCGCGTCCTTGTCGATGCAAACGACCCGGTGGCCGAAGTCGGCGAAGCAGGCCCCGGAGACGAGACCCACATAACCGGTGCCGATCATGGCGATACGCATGCAAAACAACCCCGCGACGCGCGCGGGTTTCGCATGCCGCGCGGAGGCGGGCAAGCCGCGAGAACGGATGTGGTTATTCGGCGGCGGTGCGCCAGCTTTCGAGCGTGCGCTCCCAATTCAGCGCGTGCTTGATGATCGTCGAAAGATCTTCGAACTTCGGCCGCCAGCCGAGTTCGGCGCGAATCCGGTCGGCGCGGGCGACGATCGCGGCGGGATCGCCGGGACGGCGCGGCGCGTGGAACACCGGAAAGTCCTTGCCCGAGATCCGCTTCATGGTGTCGATCACCTCGAGCACCGAATAGCCGCGGCCATAGCCGCAGTTCAAGGTGAGACTGCCGCCGCCGGCGCGCAAATGCGCGAGCGCGTCGAGATGGGCGGCGACGAGATCGGTGACGTGAATGTAGTCGCGGACGCAAGTGCCGTCGGCGGTCGGATAATCGGTGCCGAACACTTCCATGCGGTTGCGTTTTCCGAGCGCCGTTTCGCAGGCGACCTTGATGAGATGCGTCGCATTCGGCGTTGATTGGCCGGAGCGGCCCTCGGGATCGGCGCCGGCGACATTGAAGTAGCGGAGCGCCACGTAATTCAACCCGTAGGCGGCGGCGGAATCGCGCAGCATCCATTCGGTCATGAGCTTGGAGGCGCCGTAGGGCGACATCGGGTTCGCGGGCGCGCTCTCGCTCACCGGATTTTCGGCGGGCATGCCGTAGACCGCGGCAGTCGAGGAGAACACGAAGTGCCGCACGCCGGCGGCGACCGTGGCCGCGAGGAGCGCGCGCGATTTCACGGTGTTCGCGAGATAATAGCCGAGGGGATCCGAAACCGAATCCGGCACCACGATACGGGCGGCGAAATGGATCACCGCGTCGATGCCGTGCTGCGCGATCAGTTGGCGAACGAGCGCCTCATCGGCGACGTCGCCTTGCACGAAGCGCGCCTTGGGATGCACCGCGCGCGCGAAGCCGGTCGAAAGATCGTCGAGCACGACGACTTCCTCGCCCGCGTCGATAAGGGCGAGCACCATGTGGCTGCCGATATAGCCGGCGCCTCCGGTCACAAGCACGGCCATGGCCGGTCCTCCCGCGACCCGCATAGCGAAGGAATGTGACGGGTCATTTAATGCACGCGAACGAAGGTTAACGGGCGTTAACCATTAGCCGCGCCCCTTCGAGCGCTCGACGAGCCGCGTGGTGCTGCGCTCGGGCAGCGTTTCGATCAGCACGATCTCGCCGCCTTCGGCCTCGACGATCTCGCGGCCGACGACTTGGTCCTTCGTGTAGTCGCCGCCCTTCACCAGCACGGCCGGCTTCACGCGGCGAATGAGTTCGAGCGGCGTGTCCTCCTCGAACGGCACCACGAGATCGACCGCCTCGAGGGCGGCGAGCACCTCGGCGCGCGCCACCTCGTCCTGGATCGGGCGGCTCGGCCCTTTCAGGCGGCGGGCGGAGGCATCGCTGTTCAGCCCCACCACCAGCCGGTCGCAGGCGGCCCGGGCGCCTGCGAGCACCTTGAGATGGCCGGGATGGATCAGATCGAAGCAGCCATTGGTGAAGCCGATGCGGAGGCCCGTGCGGCGCCACTCATCAAGGCGTTCGTCGAGAAGTGTGGGATCGCGCACGATCTTCTCGTCGTGGGCGCGGGACGCGCTCGGCACCAGGATCGCGCGCATCTCGGCGAAGTTGACGGCGGCGGTGCCGCGCTTGCCGATGACGACGGCGGCGGCGGCGTTGGCGACGCGGGCGGCGGCCTCCAGCTCCGCGCCCATCGCGAGCATGGCGGCGATGGTCGCCACCACCGTATCGCCGGCGCCGGAGACGTCGCGCACTTTCACCGGATGCGAGGGAATGTGGACCGGCGCCGCGGCGCGCGCGACGAGCGTCATGCCTTCTTCGCTGCGGGTGACGAGGATCGCGGCGAGATCGGCGCCCGCCATCAGCTTGCCGGCGGCTTCCACAATGTCCACGGCCGAGCGCACGTCGCGGTGCGCGGCGCGGGAAAGTTCCGCGCGGTTCGGGGTGACGACGGTCGCGCCCTTATAGGCGCGGTAATCGGGATGCTTCGGATCGACGATCACCGGCTTCTTCGCCTTGCGGGCGGCGGCGATCAAATTTTCGATGATGTTCGGCGTCAGCACGCCCTTGCCGTAATCGGAAAGAACCAGCGCGCCGCAGCCGGGAAACGCCTTCAGCGCGGCCGCGAGAACTTCTTCCTCGCAGCGCTTCGGCAGCGGATGGGTTTCCTCCCAGTCGGCGCGGAGAAGATGCGTCGAATGCTGCTCGGAGACGAAGCGCGCCTTCTCGGTCGTCGGCCGCGAGGCGTCGATCGCGAGCCTCGCCTCGATCTGGCCGCCGGTCTTGCCGAAGGCCGCGGCAAGCGTACGGCCGGCATCGTCGTCGCCGACCGCGCTCACCAGGATGCAGCGAGCGCCGAGGCCGGCGATGTTGCGCGCGACGTTGCCGGCGCCGCCCGGCGCCGTCTCCTCGCGCCGTACCGCGAGCACGGGGGCGGGAGCCTCGGGCGAGATGCGGGCGACCTCGCCATAGACGAAGCGGTCGAGCATGAGATCGCCGACGCAGAGCACGGTCTGCTGGGCAAGCTCGGCGAGGCGTTTTTCGTAATCGAACATAGAGGGGCCCGGCAATCAGCGATAAGGATCGGCGCGATCGAGGTAGTGCTTCACGTAGCGCTCGACCGCGGCTTCCAGCGGCGTGAACGGCGCATCGTAGCCCGCCCGGCGCAGCCGCTCCATCCTCGCCTCGGTGAAATATTGGTAGTGGCCGGCGAGCTCTTGGGGGATGTCGATATATTCGATTTCGGGCTTCCGCCCGAGGGCCTTCAGCATCGCGCGCATCATGTCGTCGAAGCTTCGCGCCTTGCCGGTGCCGACATTATAGATGCCGGAGACCTTTGGGTGGTCCATCAACCACAGCACCACATTCGCCGCGTCCTCGACATAGATGAAGTCGCGCACGATCTCGCCGCCGGCGATGTCCGGTCGGTCGGACTTGAAGAGGCGCACGGGTTTGCCGGCCTTGGCCTCGGGGAAGACCTTCGCGAGCACGCTTCGCATGTCGCCCTTGTGATATTCGTTTGGGCCGAAGACGTTGAAGAATTTGAGGCCGACCCATTGCGGCGGCATGGCGCCGCCGTTGCGAGCGACAGCGGCGGTTGCGAGGTCGAAGCGGGCTTTGCTGTCGCCGTATAAGTTGAGGGGCTTGAGGCGCGCGAGCGCCGAATTGTCGTCGTCAAAGCCGCGGCTGCCATCGCCATAGGTGGCGGCGGAGGAGGCGTAGATGAACGGTGTCTTCGCCTCTGCGCACCATCCGAGTAAGTCAAGCGGCAGCATGAAGTTCGCCGCCATCACCGCGCGCTCGTCGGTGGCGGTGGTGGAGGAAATCGCGCCCATGTGCAGGATCGCGTCCAACTTGCGTCCCTGGAGCCAACGCAGCATGTCTTCCGGCGGGACAATCTCGGTATAACGATGCTTGGCGATGTTCTTTCGCTTCGGCGCGTCGACGTGGTCGCTGATCGCGATCTCCGAAACGCCGCGTTCGTTCAGGCTCGCGAGGATGTTCGAGCCGATGAAGCCGGCGCCGCCGGTGAGCAAGATCATGCTTAATGCCCGTTGGCTTTGAATATGCGCTTCCTTTGCCGCAAGCGCGGCGTCAGCGCAACGGCGGCAATCTGGACACCCTTAATGACGGGTGCTACGCGCTCGCCGCGAGGGGAACACGATGGATGAGGCGGCCGCTGACTATGCCAGGAAGCATCTCGCGGCTTCGCGCGATGCCTTCGCCAAGGCCGCTGAGGACGCGGACTTCGTGGCCTCCCTCGGCGCCATCGCTGGCGCGATGGCCGCATCGCTCAAGAGCGGCGGCAAAATTCTCCTCTGCGGCAATGGCGGTAGCGCCGCCGA
>JBGPVT010000189.1:0-4107 GCA_041491825.1 Xanthobacteraceae bacterium
TGCCCGCGCTCATTCTCTACGCCGGCTCGATCCTGTGGGTGATCGGCTACGACACGATTTACGCGCATCAGGACCGCGACGACGACGCCATCATCGGCGTGCGTTCGACCGCGCGGCTGTTCGGGGAAGAAACGCGGGCAGGCCGATTTTTCCGAACACGGCCGCCCATCCCATCAACGCGCCCCAGGAAAAAGCGAGCCCCAGCACCGCCTGCGGAAACCAGGTCACGCGCTTGGCGAGCGGGTAGACCGAGACGACGAGAAGCGAGGCGATCCCGGTCGCGATCGCGAAGGCATTCATCTGAACGAGCACGAGAAGCCCGATCAGCGCGAGCGCGACGAGAAACACGAAGGCCCCCGCAACCGAGACCTTTCCGGACGGGATCGGCCGCGACCGCGTGCGCTCGACGCGGGCATCGAGGTCGCGGTCGAGAATGTCGTTCCACGTGCAACCCGCCCCGCGCATGGCGACGGCGCCGATCGCGAACAGCACGATGAGCTTCCAATTGGGCCATCGCGCACCGGAGGCGAGCGCCGCGAGCCCGGTCGACCACCAGCATGGCAACAGCAATAGCCACGAGCCGATCGGACGGTCGAGGCGGGCGAGTTGCAGATAAGGCCGCGCCCAGGCCGGAGCAAAGCGATCGACCCAATTGCCGGTCGAGTCGGCGACGGCAGCGGCCGACCGGCCTTCGCTCATCGCTGCAGGATGTTGCCGTTGATCGTGTCGAACAGGCCGCCGCCGTTCGTGCTTTCCGGCGGCGGTCCGCCGACTTCGCCGGTGATGTTGATGGCGCCCGACAGGCCGGCGCTCGGCGGGCGTTCGCCGCCGCCTTTTGCGGCGATGGTGCACACTTGGGTCTTTACGGCAGTGGTCTTCGCAACGCTGCCGCCCAGGTTTTTCACGACGTCGTCGGGCACGTTGCAGGCGAGCTTGTTGTCCTTCAGGAACTTCAGCATCTTTCCTTGCGCCTCGGTCAGCGATTTGAACAGCCCGCACGCTTCCTGCGCGTTCGACTTGCGCTTGTTGGCGACCTCGATCGCCTTGCCGCGCTTTTCGTATTCCGTCTTCAAGGCGGTGAAGCCGCCCTGGCAGTCGACCTGCTGCTGGGCAATGGCGACGCCGCCCGCGAGCAGCAGGAAGGCGAGGGCCGTTGATCCCAGGGCGAAACGACGAAGCTGCAAGGCCGGTCTCCGATGGCAGTCTAATGCGTAACAAAGGTCTCGTCTTTAGGGCAAGATCAGGGCATTGAGCCGCGAGGGTTAATCGCGTGGCACGCCATGATTTCCGCACCCCCCGTCTTTATGTCCCCGGCGATTTGAACCCGGGCGGCGAACTCCTGCTCGGCCGGGAGGCCGCGAACTACCTGCGTAACGTATTGCGCCTCGAAAAGGGCGCGGAAGTGTTCGTTTTCAACGGGCGCGACGGGGAATGGCGGGCCCGCCTCGTCCCCGCTTCGCGGCGCGAGACGCGGCTTGCGCTCGCCGAGCGAACCCGGCCGCAGAGCCCGCCGGGCGACCTTCATTACGCCTTCGCGCCGCTCAAGCACGCGCGGTTCGATTTCATGATTCAGAAGGCGGTCGAGATGGGCGTCGGCAGGCTCTCGCCGGTCATCACCCGCCACACCCAGGTCGCCCGCGTCAATCTCGAGCGCATGCGCGCGAATGCGATCGAGGCCGCGGAACAATGCGGAATTATTTCGCTGCCCGAGATCGAGGAACCGGCGCACTTTCCGGAATGGCTCGCCCGCATGGAAGCCGTCCGCGCGATCGCCTTTTGCGACGAGGAGGCCGAAACGCGGGATCCGATCGCGGCACTGGCGCGGGCGCCCGAAGGCCCGCTCACGCTTCTCGTCGGACCCGAAGGCGGCTTCGCCGAGGACGAGCGCCGCGCGCTGCTCGCCCGCCCTTCGGTGGTGCGGCTTTCGCTCGGCCCCCGCATCTTGCGGGCGGACACGGCCGCGATTGCGGCGTTGGCGCTCTTGCAGGCGGCGCGCGGCGACTGGCGCTGAATTTCTCGCAATTGCGAAGCACCATTCTCGCGCAGGGAACCAATCCCGTTCCTGTGAATTAAGCAGCACCCAGCCTCATTGCGGCCCGCTTTTACGGGAGGCTGGTATGGGGCTCTCACGACATTCGATTTCACTTGCCGGCACTGTCGATTCGACTGACGGGAGGTTTCCATGACGGAGAACTACAGCTTCGGAATGGAAGAGGAATATTTCATCGTCGACGCGGAGACGAAATCGCTCCAGCGCAAGGCCTCGCCCGCTTTTCTGGTCGCGCTCAAGCGCGCGATCGGCCCCGCGGTCACGCGCGAAATGCTGCAATCGCAGCTCGAGATCAGCACCAAGCCCGCGCTCTCGATGGCCGACGGCCATGCCGAATTGAAGATGCTCCGCCAGACCATCGGCGCCATCGCCGGCGAGCACGGCCTTTCCTACTTCGCCGCCGGCACCCATCCGACGGCGGGCTGGTCGGGAGGGCAGCCGACGCCGAAGCTTCGCTATGACGGCTTGATGCACGATTTCCAGATGCTGGGAGAGCGCAACCTTCTGTGCGGCATGCACGTCCACGTCCAATTGCCGGATGCGGACAAGCGCGTCGACGTGATGCGGCGGATGATCCCGTATGTCCCGCTGTTCATCGCGCTCTCGACCTCGTCGCCCTTCTGGCGTTCGCGGAGCACCGGCCTCATGGGCTATCGGCTCGCCGCCTACGATGAACTGCCGCGCACCGGCCTCCCGGAATTGTTCGAAACGAACGAGGACTACGAGGCCTATGTCGAGGCTCTCGTCGAGGCGCGGGTGATCCAGGATTCGAGCTATGTGTGGTGGGCGATCCGCCCCTCGCGCAATCATCCGACGCTGGAATTGCGGGCGCCCGATTCCTGCACCCGCATCGAGGACACGGTGGCGCTCGCGGCACTCTATCGCGCGCTCGCGCGCCATCTCTTCCGCCATCCCGAGGTCAATCAGGACATCACCGCCGTCGATCGCGCGGTCGCGGTGGAAAACAAATGGCGCGCGCAGCGCTACGGCATCCACGGCAGCTTCGTCGACCGCCGGGAACGCCGCGCCGTGGCGGTATCCGAGGCGCTCGATGGCCTGATCGCGATGCTGGACGAAGACATCAAGGCACTCGGTTGCGGCGAGGAGGTCGCGGGCCTGCGCAAGATTCTGGCGACCGGCACCAGCGCCGATATCCAGATCGCGCTCTTCCGCGAGGCGGAGCAGCGGACCGGCAGCCGCAGCAAGGCCTTCGGCGCGGTGAAGACGTGGCTGGCGGAAGCGACGCTGCAATAGCCGATATGACGCGGCGGTAAGCCCGATATGAAGTAAACGACCGTTGGCGGCGGCCGGGGCGCTTGTGTATCGTCCCGGTCCTTTGTCACGCTCGCGCACTGGAACCCCGCTCGATGGCCCGCGATCAGATCGACATGACTCCGATCGAGTCGCGCGCGGAGTTGGCCAGCTGGCTGCAAGCGGGCTGCAAGCCGGAAGCGGATTTCCGCATCGGCACCGAGCACGAGAAATTGCCCTTCACGCTCTCGGATCACCGGCCCGTGCCCTATGAGGGCCCGCGCGGGATTCGCGCGCTGCTCGAAGGAATGCGCGACTTGCTCGGCTGGGAGCCGATCCTCGAAGGCGAGACCATCATCGGGCTTGCCGATGTCACCGGCGGCGGCGCGATTTCGCTCGAGCCCGGCGGCCAGTTCGAGCTTTCGGGCGCGCCGGTCGCGACGATCCACCAGACCTGCGGCGAGCTGAACGCGCATCTCGCCCAGTTGAGCGAAGTGGCGCACCCGCTCGGCCTCGAATTCCTGAGCCTTGGCATGAGCCCGAAATGGACGCGCGCCGAGACGCCGATGATGCCGAAAGGCCGCTACAAGATCATGGCGGCCTACATGCCGAAGGTCGGGAGCCTCGGCCTCGACATGATGTTCCGCACCTGCACCGTGCAAGTAAACCTCGATTTTTCCTCCGAGGCCGACATGGTGAAGAAGCTCCGCGTCGGGCTCGCGCTGCAACCGGTCGCGACCGCGATCTTCGCGAACTCGCCCTTCACCGAAGGAAAGCCGAACGGCTTCCTCTCCTTCCGCTCCGAA
>JBGPVT010000190.1:0-4103 GCA_041491825.1 Xanthobacteraceae bacterium
AACGGCACGCATCTCGACGCGCCCTGGCATTTTCATTCGACCATGAACAAGGGCGAGCGCGCGATCACCATCGACGAGGTGCCGCTCGAGTGGTGCTACCAGCCGGGCGTGAAGCTCGACTTTCGCGCTTTTCCCGACGGCTACGTCGCGACGGCGAAAGACGTGGAAGCGGAGCTCGCGCGCATCGGCCACAGGCTGAAGCCCTTGGAAATCGTCGTCGTGAACACGAGCGCGGGCGAAGCCTTCGGCCGGCCCGACTATGTGGCGAAGGGCTGCGGCATGGGCCGCGAGGCGACGCTTTATCTCCTGGAGCGCGGCGTGCGCGTGACCGGCACCGATGCCTGGAGCTGGGACGCGCCCTTCATCCATACGGCGAGACGCTTCCAGGAAACCGGCAACGCGGCGCTCATCTGGGAAGGACACAAGGCCGGGCGCGACATCGGCTATTGCCACATGGAAAAGCTTCACAATCTCGAAGCGTTGCCGGCCGACGGATTCCTCGTTTCTTGCTTTCCGGTGAAGATCCGCGGCGCCTCCGCCGGCTGGACGCGCGCGGTCGCGATCTTCGAGGGTTGAGCCCTGTGCCATTACGTCGTCCTGAGGTGCGAGATCGCGAAGCGATCGAGCCTCGAAGGACGGGCTGTCATCCTTCGAGGCTCGCTATCGCGAGCACCTCAGGATGACGGTTTTGGTATAGCTTTCGCCTTCTGATGTCCGGCATTCCGTTGGAGCAACTTCTATGGCTCGCGGCGGCCCTCGTGGTCGCGGGCGCGCTGACCGGCGTTCTCGCCGGCCTCTTCGGCGTCGGCGGCGGCGCCATCATCGTGCCGATCCTCTATCAGGTGTTCAGCGTGCTCGAAGTGCCCGAGGCGGTGCGCATGCCGCTTTCGGTCGGCACCTCGCTCGCGATCATCATTCCCACCTGCATTGCCGCCTACCGCACGCACCGGGCGAAGGGCGCGGTCGACCGGCCGATCCTCCGGCAATGGGCGCTGCCTTGCTTTCTCGGCGTCGCCGCCGGCAGTTTCATCGCCGCCTTCGCGCCGGCCTGGCTGTTCAAGATCGTGTTCGTGGCGATCGCCGGCGGCAACGGAATCCTGCTGTTGATCGGCCGCCGGGACTGGCGGGTCACTGACCATCTGCCAAGGCCCTCGCCGATGCGGGCGATCGGTTTCGTGATCGGCCTATTCTCGGCGTTGATGGGGATCAGCGGCGGCATGCTCTCGAACATCGTCTTGCTGATGTTCGGGCGCACGATCCAGCAGGCGGTCGCCACCTCCTCGGGCCTCGGCATCGTCATCTCGATCCCGGGAACGGTCGGCTACATGCTCGCCGGTTGGCCGAAGATGGCGCTGCTGCCGCCCCTCTCGGTCGGGTTCATTTCCCTGATCGGGCTCGCTTTGCTGGCGCCGCTCAGCATGCTGCTTGCGCCCGTCGGCGCGCGGCTCGCGCATGCGATTTCGAAACGCCGGTTGGAGATCGCCTACGGTCTTTATCTCCTGCTCGCCTCCGCTCGTTTTGTCGTCAACCTGCTTTGACCGGCGTTCTTCAAGGCGCGGTCCTTCTTTCGCGTATAGACGTAGACGAATTGCGCATTCTTTTTTTTGCGCTGCAGCAGACAATTTTTCTTCGATTGGGTTTCGAAGCTCGCTGGTAACCCGCTCCACCTCTGGTATAATTCATCCAAGGCGCGGGCCCGGCGCTTCAAAAAACCAAACAAAAATAACGGGCTAGGGGATAGGGAGGCAATCATGGCTGCGACATCAAGCGCTGCTGGTTCGCGCGCCAAAGCGTCGGGAGCGACGCGCTGGGGCCAGCTGATCTTCGGCATCATCTGCATGGTGATGATCGCCAACCTGCAATATGGCTGGACGCTCTTCGTCGGTCCGATCGATCAAAAATATCACTGGGGGCGCGCGGCGATTCAAGTCGCCTTCACGATTTTCGTTCTCACCGAGACCTGGCTGGTGCCGGTCGAAGGTTATCTGATCGACAAGTTCGGTCCGAAAGCGATGATCTTCGGCAGCGGCATCCTGGTCGGCATCGCCTGGGTGATCAATGCCTATGCCAGCTCGCTGTTCTTGCTCTATCTCGGCGCTGCCGTCGGCGGCATCGGCGCCGGCGTGATTTACGGCGGCTCGGTCGGCAACGCATTGAAGTGGTTTCCCGACCGCCGCGGGCTTGCCGCCGGTTTGACCGCTGCTGGATTCGGCGCGGGCTCGGCCCTCACCATCATTCCGATCGCCAATATGATCCAGTCGAGCGGTTACGAGTCCACGTTCTTCTGGTTCGGCATCGGTCAGGGCATCATCGTGATGATCTTCTCGCTGTTCCTGCGCGCACCTGAGCCCGCAGAAACGCCGGCATCGACCTTCGTACAGCAATCGCGGCGCGACTTTCAATGGAAGGAAGTGCTGAAGACGCCGCCCTTCTGGGTGATGTACGCAATGTTCGTGATGGTCGGCGCCGGCGGCCTGATGGCAATCGCGCAGCTCGCACCCATCGCCAACGACTACAAGATCGCCGGCGTGCCCGTTTCGCTCCTGGGACTGACACTGCCGGCGCTCACCTTTGCCTTGACGATCGACCGGGTGCTCAACGGCCTATGCCGGCCGTTCTTCGGCTGGGTGTCGGACCACATCGGCCGCGAGAACACGATGTTCATCGCCTTCTTCCTCGAAGGCGTCGGCATTTACGCTCTGCTCTACTTCGCGGACAATCCGGTGCTGTTCGTCATCCTGTCGGGTGTGGTGTTCTTCGCCTGGGGCGAGATCTATTCGCTGTTCCCGGCGGCCTGCACCGATCTCTACGGCAAGAAGTTCGCGACCACGAACTATGGCATGCTCTATACGGCGAAAGGCACGGCGTCGCTGCTGGTTCCCTTGGCCAATGTGTTGACCAACGCGACCGGCAGCTGGCACGCGGTGTTTTATGTCGCGGCGATCCTCAACATCATCGCGGCGGTTATGGCGCTGGTGTTCCTGAAACCGCTGCGTCAGCGCTTCATGAGCAAGGGCTGAAGAGCACGCTTCGATCATCCGGTTCGGCGCCGCCTCCGCGACGCCGAACCGGGATTTTCCCCCGCGAAAGGCCGTCACGACGCAAGACTCGCCCTGGCAGGGGCGTGTGGTATATTGTATTATAGTACGCCTACCACGAGCTTCTCGAACTCCTGATCGGTATTCCATGTCCGACATTCCTTCCCGCAGCCGCGGCACCGAGGCGACCGCGCGCATCGCCATCGCCCCGCTCGATGACGTGTCGACTTTCAAGAACCGCGCCTACGCCGCGCTTCGCGACGTGATCGTTTCCCTCGACGTCTATGACAGCCGCGACGATGTCCGCCTCGATGAGCGCCGGCTTGCGCAGGACCTCGGCGTCTCCCGCACGCCGGTGCGCGAGGCGATGGCGCAGCTCGAGCGCGAAGGCTTCGTTCGTTCGGTGCCGCGGCGCGGCGTCTATGTCGTCCGCAAATCGAAAAAAGAAGTGATCGAGATGATCACCGCCTGGGCCGCGCTCGAAAGCATGGCGGCGCGCCTGATTACGCAGATCGCGAGCGACGAGGAGATCGCGCAGCTCCGCAAGATGTTCGGCAAGTTCGAGAACGGAACGCTGCACGCCAAGCTCGACGAATATTCCGAGGTCAATATCGAATTTCATCAGAGCATCATCCGCATGAGCAAGAACGGCGTGCTGATCTCGCTCGCCGAAAATCTCTTCACCCACATGCGGATGATCCGCCGCAAGACCATCGGCGAGGAAGACCGCGCCGATCGTTCGATCCGCGATCACATGAATATCATCGAGGCGCTGGAGCGGCGCGACACGGCCCGCGCCGAGGAGCTGGTGCGTCAGCATGCGCTCGGCCTCGCCGACCATGTCGCGCGCCACGCCGATTATCTGGACTGAACAACGCAAAAAAATTCGAGGGAGGCACTCATGGCTGAAGCGGCAGTTGCAAAAAAACCCACGACCACGAGCGCGGAAGCCGGGCCGGAGCTGACGGATGGCTTTCATCTCGTCATCGATGCGCTCAAGCTCAACGGCATCAACACGATCTACGGTGTGCCTGGCATCCCGATCACGGACTTCGGCCGTATGGC
>JBGPVT010000191.1:0-4100 GCA_041491825.1 Xanthobacteraceae bacterium
CCTGGCGGATCCACCAGGTGGCGTAGGTGGAGAACTTGTAGCCGCGGCGGTATTCGAATTTGTCCACCGCCTTCATCAGCCCGATGTTGCCTTCCTGGATCAGGTCAAGGAATTGCAGGCCGCGGTTGGTGTATTTCTTGGCGATGGAGATGACCAGGCGCAAATTCGCCTCCACCATCTCCTTCTTCGCCTGCCGCGCCTCGCGCTCGCCGCGCTGGACCATGTGCACGATGCGGCGGAATTCCTGGATCTCGAGCCCGGTCTCGGTCGCGAGCCCGTGGATCTCGCCGCGAATTTCCTTGATGCGGTCCTTGTCGTGGCCGACGAAGCCCTTCCAGCCTTTCGAGCCGAGCTTGCCGACGCGCAACAACCACTTCGGATCGAGTTCCGAATTCTGGTAGTTCTTGACGAAGTCCTCGCGGTCGACGCCGTGGCTCTCGCCGAGCCGCATCAGCCGGCCCTCGAGCGAGACGAGCCGCTTGTTGATGTCGTAGAGCGTCTCGACGAGGTTATCGATCCGCCCCTGATTGAGCGAGAGCGACTTCACGTCGGTGACGATCTCGTCGTGCAGCTTCTTGTAGCGGCGGTCTTGCGAAGGCGACAGCGACGAGTTCTTCAGCTTGTTCTCGACGTTCTGGTCCTGCAGCCGGCGGAGCTTCTTGTAGTTGTCGGCGATCTTGTCGAAGGTCTCGACCACCTTCGGCTTCAGCTCCGCCTCCATGGCGGCGAGCGACATCGCGTTTTCGAGATCCTCCTCGTCCTCGTCGGGCTCGCCTTCCGGCTCGCCCGAGAAGCCGGGGCGCTGCGGCGGATTTTCCCGCTTTTCCGGCGGCGCCATCATGCCGTCGTCGGCGGCGGCGGCTTCCTGCGGAGTGTCGGTGTTCGCGGGCGCCGCGACCTGCTTCGCCTCGGGGCCGGCGTAGGTCGCCTCCAAATCGATGATGTCGCGGAGCAACACCTTTCCGAGATTCAATTCGTCGCGCCAGATGATGATCGCCTGGAACGACAGCGGGCTTTCGCAGAGGCCCGCGATCATCGCCTCGCGGCCGGCCTCGATCCGCTTGGCGATCGCAATCTCGCCCTCGCGCGAGAGCAGCTCCACCGAGCCCATCTCGCGCAGATACATCCGCACCGGATCGTCGGTGCGCTCGGAGGGAACCGACTTCGTGCTTTTCGCGAGCGACTTCGAGGTGGCCTCGACCAGCTCGCTGCCCGTCTCCTCCTCGTCGTCCTCGTCGTCGTCGCCTTCTTCCGCCTCTTCCGCCTCGACGACGTTGATGCCCATTTCGTTCAGCATCGAGAGCACGTCCTCGATTTTTTCCGAGGTCACTTCCTCGGAAGGCATCACGTCGTTCAATTGATCGTAAGTGACGTAGCCGCGCTTCTTCGAAAGCCGGATCATCTTCTTGACGGCGGCATCGCTTAGATCGAGGAGCGGGCCCGCTTCGGCGGCGTCGCTCTCGGCGACTTCTTCCTTCTGCGCCTTCGCCATCGCCGCCTGGTCCTTGGGCGAGGCCGAGGCGCCGGTGCCGGCGCCGACCGCCATCGCGGCGCGGCGGATCGCTTCGACGGCGGCGGCGCGCTGCTGCTCGACGGCCTTCGGCGACGACAAGGCGCCATCGCCGCCCTTGACCGCGCCCTTGGCCGCGCCCTTGGCCGCTTTCGGGGGCGCTTTCGCCGCCGATTTCAGCGCCGGCGCCTGCTTCGGCGCGGTGGGAATGGCCTTGCCGGATACTTTCGCGGCGGGAACTTCCTTGCCGGGGGCTTTGGCGCCCGGCTTCAGTGCGGGCACGGCAGTCTTGCCGGCGGGCTTCAAAGCTTCCTTCGCGGCGGGCTTCTTCGCCGCGGGCGGCGGGGGCGACTTGGACGTTTCTTTGGGCGTTTCTTTGGGCGTTTCTTTGGGGGCCTCTTTGGCGCCGCCGCCCAAAATAGCGCGGAACAGCTTGACGCCGAAGAAGCCTTCCCTGGCGGGAGCGGCCGGCGCCGGCGCCTTCGCGGCGGGGGCCTGCTGGCGGGTATCCTTGCTGCGGGCGGATTTCTCCGGCTCGCGGGCCTTTACGGCGGCGGCAGCGGCGGGTTTCTTGGCGAAACTCGCCTTGATCGTGGCTTTCTTCGAACTCACCGGAATCCTGCTCTCTCTAATGGCGCCCCGGAGGAGAAAAACACCCCCCTACCCTATGCGGGGTGAATCGATTTCCTGCCCTATACTGATTCGGCCTTCCGTCTCACGTATTCCCGGCTCACATCGTGCGGGCCGGCCGGCCGGAAGGCTCGCCGAACCCCTCGAGCATCGCTTCGGTGCCGTCGAGATTGGCGAGTTGGTCCTGAATATCCTTCAGCCGGGCGAAATTGGCCTCGCTCATGTCCGCTCGATACGCGCGATCAGCCTCTTCCAGCTCTCTAGATAGCGTTCTCTTCTTGTGATGCAAGCGCGCGATCTGGTGCCACCAGGCCAAAACGTCCTCGCGGGCCGCGCCCGCGGCCACCGGCCAGTCCGACTTGTGGGAGATGGCACGTTCCATGCGTGTACGGAGTTCCGCGTTTCCGCTCTCTTCCAGGCGGGCTTTCAGCGCTTCCGCGTCGTGCGCGTGGCCGGAGGCGGCGGCGGCCAAGATGGCCTTCCGCAAGGCTTCCGCATCGCGGTGAATAAATTCCAGCTCGACGAATTCCTCGGCGTGTTCCGACAACAGCCACGGGTGGGCGAGCACCGCAAGCAAGATCAATGCCTCCCGCGCCGGCACCACCGAATGATGGCCGCGGATGATGGAACTGGTGGCGAGCTGCCCGCCGCGCGCGGCGAGCGAGGTTTTCGGCTCGGGCATCCGGTTGCGGGGACCGCGGCGGAATTCGATCGGAGCGCGCGCCATCGCCCGCACTTCCGAGGGGGCCAAGAGCCGCGCGAGCCGCGCCTTCAAATCCTCGCGGTAATAGCGGCGCACGGTTTCGTCTTGAATCGTCCGCGTGACTTCGGAAAGCCGCGTCTCCAGCGCCGCCCGCCGCTCGGGCGTGTCGAGGCGCGCGCTCTCGGTTTCGCGGAGCCACAACATCGCGGCGAGCGGCCGCGCGGACGCCAGCACTTCTTTCATCGCCTCGGTGCCGCCGGCGCGCACGAGATCGTCGGGGTCCTGGCCTTCGGGCAGGATCGCGAACAACAGGCTCTGGCCGGGCTTTAGGAGCGGCAACGCAAGATCGACCGCGCGATAGGCCGCGCGCTGGCCCGCATTGTCGCCGTCGAAGCAGAGGATCGGCTCCAGCTGCATCCGCCACAGAAGCCCTAGCTGATCCTCGGTCAGCGCCGTGCCGAGGGGGGCCACCGTCGCCTCGAAGCCCGCCGCCACCATCGCGATCGTGTCGATATAGCCCTCGACCACCACGAGCGGCTCGTCTTTCTGCGCCGCTATTCGCGCGGCGGCGCCGTTGTACAAGAGCGAGCCCTTGTGAAAGAGCGGCGTCTCCGGCGAGTTGAGATATTTCGCCGGCGCGTCTTCGGAAAGCGCCCGCCCGCCGAAGCCGACGACGCGGCCCTTGAAGTCGGCGATCGGAAAGATCACCCGCTCGCGGAAGCGGTCGTAGGGAAGCGGAATGTCGTCGCCGCCGATGAGGAGGCCGGCCTCGATCATGTCTTCGTTCGAGACGCCCTTGCCGCCGAGATATTCCTTCAGCGCGAAGCGCTCGGCCGAGGCGTAGCCGATGCGGAAGCGCGTCTGGATCTCGGGGGAAATCCCGCGGTCGGTGAGGTAGCCGCGCGCGCGGGCGCCGGCGCGGGCTTGCAGGCTTTCCTCGAAGAATTTGGCGGCGAGTTCGACGATTTCGTAGAGGGTTTTCCGGCGGGCTTCCCGCTTCTCCTCGTCGGGCGAGGCGACCGGCAGCGGCAGGCCGGCGAGGTTCGCGAGCCTCTCCACCGCCTCGGGAAAGGTGACGCCTTCGGTGAGCATGACGAAATCGAAAATGCTGCCGTTCTTGCCGGAGGAGAAATCGAACCACGCCCCCTTCTGGTCGTTGACGAAGAAGGACGGCGTTTTCACGGGATTGAAGGGCGAGAGCCCCTTCCACTCGCGCCCGGCCTTTTTCAGCGGCACGCGGCGGCGCACGACGTCGGA
>JBGPVT010000192.1:0-4081 GCA_041491825.1 Xanthobacteraceae bacterium
AGCTATTCCGGCGAGCCGGATGCGAAGCTCCTGAAAGAGCCGCAGGAAAAGGTGCTCGCCGATGTCATCGGCACGGCCGAGAAAGAAGTTGCGGCCGCGCTCAAGAAAGAGGACTTCGAGGCGGCGATGAGCGCGATCGCAAGGCTGCGCGCGCCGGTCGACTCCTTCTTCGACAAGGTGACGGTGAACGCCGAAGACAAGGCACTGCGCGAAAATCGTCTCAAACTTTTGAACCGCATCCGCGCCGCCACCCGCACGGTCGCGGATTTTTCGAAGATCGAGGGCTAATTTCTTACCCTCCCCCTTGTGGGGAGGGTCGCCGAGCAAGCTTGCGAGCGAGGCGGGGGGGTGGTAAAGGTTTCTGCACCATCGTTTCCACCCCCACCCGGCTCGCTCTGCTCGCCACCCTCCCCACAAGGGGGAGGGTAAAAACAAAACGGGCGGCCGCTATCCGCGCCCGCCCGCTTCGCGAATATTTTCGCGAGAGCTTTCGCCTCACACGCCTTTCAATACGCAGGCCGCCGCGAGCACCACGTAGGCCGCGATCGCGACCCAGAATTGATAGGCGGTGACGTACGGGATCAAAACGAAGTGGCCGACCACCGCGAGCACCGCGAGAATCAGCGAAATCAGGAATACCATCTGTGTCGGCGCGTTCAGTCGCATGTCATCCCCCTATGATTTCGCTTCCCACCCCGGGAAGCGTTGTTCTTGCCGCGAGTATGCGCTTTTTTGGCGCCGGCGAAACCCCACCCGCTTTCCCGGTTGAAAGCCTGAAGGCCGCCTACAGGATGCAGCCGAGCGCCAACAGGAGGAAGCCCGCGAGCGCGAGCCAGAAATTGTACTGCGTGAGGACGGGGATCGTGAGGAAAAAACCGATCAAGGCGAGGACGGCGAGCGCGACCGCGATCAGGAACACGGCTTTGGAAGGCTTGTGAAGGTTCATCGCGAGCTCCCTGCTGCTCCGCGAAACTTGAGGCAGATCAATTTTGCGCCGGTTTCGCGCGCGGCGCCACGCCTAAAATGTGCATCGCCGAAAGCGCCGTTGCAGTGCGCAACTTCACGGGCTAAGCATCCCGCTTCTCGCAACGAGTCCGCAAACGCGCAACCGGAAATCCCGCATGGCGAAATGGGTCTACAGCTTCGGCGGCGGCAAAGCCGAGGGCAAAGCCAAGATGCGTGATCTGCTGGGCGGCAAGGGGGCGAACCTCGCCGAGATGTCCAATCTCGGCCTGCCGGTGCCGCCCGGCTTCACCATCACCACCGCCGTCTGCACCTATTTCTACGCCAACCGGAAGAGCTATCCGAAGGACATCCGGAAGCAGGTGGAGGCCGCACTCGCGCGTCTCGGCAAGCTTGCCGGCAAAAGTTTCGGCGATCGCAAAAATCCGCTGCTCGTCTCGGTGCGCTCGGGTGCGCGCGCCTCGATGCCGGGCATGATGGATACCGTGCTCAATCTCGGCCTCAACGACGAGACGGTCGAGGCGCTCGCGAAGAATTCGAACGACCGCCGCTTCGCCTATGACAGCTACCGCCGTTTCATTCAGATGTATTCCGACGTCGTGCTCGGCGTCGACGCGCACGATTTCGAGGAAATTCTCGGCGGCTTCAAGGAGCGGAAGGGCCATGAGCTCGACACCGAGCTACTCGCCGACGACTGGGCGGCGATCATCGAGCGCTACAAGGCGCATGTGCAAGAAGAAAAAGGCGAGCCCTTCCCGCAAGATCCCGCGAAGCAATTGTGGGGCGCGATCAGCGCCGTCTTCGGCTCGTGGATGACGCCGCGCGCCGTCACCTACCGCAGGCTCAACGGCATTCCCGAGAGCTGGGGCACGGCGGTCAGCGTGCAGACGATGGTGTTCGGAAACCAGGGCGAGGATTGCGCCACCGGCGTCGCCTTCACGCGCAATCCCTCGACCGGGGAGAAGCAGCTTTACGGCGAGTTTCTCATCAACGCGCAAGGCGAGGACGTGGTCGCCGGCATCCGCACGCCGCAGGAAATCACCGAGGCGGCGCGGCTCGCGACCAAGTCCGACAAGCCCTCGCTGGAAAAGGCGCTGCCGAAGGCCTTCGCCGAACTCTCGCGCTTCTACAACAAACTCGAGAAGCACTACCGCGACATGCAGGATCTCGAATTCACGGTGGAGAAGGGCAAGCTCTTCATGCTGCAGACGCGCTCGGGCAAGCGCACGGCGAAGGCGGCACTCCGCATCGCGGTCGAGATGGCGAACGAGAAGCTGATCTCGCGCGAGGAGGCCGTGGGCCGCATCAACCCCGCGGCGATCGACCAGCTGCTGCATCCCACCATCGATCCGAAAGCGGCGCGCACGGTGATCGCGAGCGGTTTGCCGGCCTCGCCGGGCGCGGCATCGGGCGAAATCGTATTTTCCGCCGACGAAGCCGAATTGCTGAAATCGCAGGGCAGGAAAGTCATCCTCGTCCGCGTCGAGACGAGCCCCGAGGACATCCACGGCATGCACGCCGCCGAGGGGATTCTGACGACGCGCGGCGGCATGACCTCGCACGCGGCGGTGGTCGCGCGCGGCATGGGCAAGCCCTGCGTCTCCGGCGCCGGCGTGCTCCGCATCGACTACGCCAAGGGAACGCTCGCCGCCGGATCGCACCAGTTGAAGGCGGGCGACCTCATCACCATCGACGGCTCGACCGGCCAGGTGCTCTTGGGCCGCGTGCCGATGATCGAGGCGGAGCTTTCGGGCGAGTTCGCGACGCTGATGCAGTGGGCCGACGCCAAGCGCAAGCTCGGCGTGCGCGCCAACGCCGACACGCCGGCCGACGCCAAGACCGCGCGTTCCTTCGGCGCCGAGGGCATCGGCCTCTGCCGCACCGAGCACATGTTCTTCGACGAGAACCGCATTCTCGCCGTGCGCGAGATGATCCTTGCCGACGACGAAGGCGGCCGCCGCGCGGCGCTCGCCAAGTTGTTGCCGGTGCAGCGCGCGGATTTCGTCGAACTGTTCGAGATCATGAAGGGTCTGCCGGTCACCATTCGGCTGCTCGACCCGCCGCTGCATGAATTCTTGCCGCACACGGACGAGGAGATCGCCGAAGTCGCGGCCTCGATGGGTGCCTCCGTCGAAAAGCTCAAGCGCCGCGCGCAGGAGCTCGCCGAGTTCAATCCGATGCTCGGTTTCCGCGGCTGTCGCATCGCCATCGCCTACCCCGAAATCGCCGAGATGCAGGCGCGCGCGATCTTCGAGGCGGCGGTCGAGGCGGGCCGCCGTACCCGCGCACCGGTCGTGCCGGAGGTGATGGTGCCGCTGATCGCGACCAAGGCCGAGTTCGATCTCGTCAAGGCGCGGATCGACGCCATGGCGGAAGCGGTCGCGAAAGAGACGAATGTGCGGATCAAGTACCAGGTCGGCACCATGATCGAGCTGCCGCGCGCGGCGCTCCGCGCCGGCGAGATCGCCGAGACCGCTGAATTCTTCTCCTTCGGCACCAACGATCTCACCCAAACCGTTTTCGGCATTTCGCGAGACGACGCGGCGAGCTTCCTCGGCATTTATATCGACAAGGGCATTCTCGGCGTCGATCCGTTCGTCTCGATCGACCGGGAGGGCGTCGGCGAGCTCGTCAAGATCGCGACCGAGCGGGGCAAGAAGACGCGAAAAAACATCAAGCTCGGCATTTGCGGCGAGCATGGCGGCGACCCGGCCTCGGTCGCTTTCTGCGCCGAGATCGGGCTCGACTACGTTTCCTGCTCGCCCTATCGCGTGCCGATCGCGCGCCTCGCCGCGGCGCAGGCCGCACTCGGAAAGTCGTTCGTGAACGAGGGCTGAGTTCTATCGTTCCGTAATCAGCCGCACGCCGCGCTGATGAGTACTTACCCTCCCCCTTGTGGGGAGGGTCGGCGCGAGCAAAGCGAGGGCCGGGGTGGGGGTGATGCAGTCACCCCACCCCGACGGCTCAGGACTGGCGTCCTTCGCCGTCGACCCGTTCGTCTCGATCGACCGGGAAGGCGTCGGCGAACTCGTCAAGATCGCAGCCGAGCGCGGCCGCAAGACGCGAAAGAACATCAAGCTCGGCATTTGCGGCGAGCATGGCGGCGACCCCACTTCGG
>JBGPVT010000193.1:0-4057 GCA_041491825.1 Xanthobacteraceae bacterium
GCGTCGAGCAGGTGTTCGCGCATTTGCACGAGATCGGCGGTGGCGCCGGGCGCGAGATTGATGCGGCGAATGAGCTCCTGCCGCCGCGGCTCCGCGGCCTCCAGCACCTCGTTGGCGTTGTCGTCCGACGGTGCGCTTCCATAGGCGGCGCAGGCGTTGGCGAGCCGCGCGCGGTCGGGGCCGAAGCTCTCGGCCAGCGCCTCGAAGAAGGCGATTCGCTCGCCGGTCCTGAGCTTGGAATAGGCCGCGAGAATTTCGCGCGCCAGCGCCACCCCCGAGGCTTCGCCCCGGCCCGTGAGCAGCGCCTCGCACAATTCGACGAAGGTCGCGGTCCGCACCTCGCCTGCCGGGCGCCGTTCGCGCGTGCGCTCGATCAGCGAGCGCCCGCGTTCCGCGATCGATTGCAGCAATTCGCCGAAGAAACTCGTGTTCATCGCGGTCATGTGAAACGCGTCGCCGTGCCTGTCAACCCGTGCGTTGGATCGGCTCGCCGCGCGAGCGGGTCTTCGCCGCGCGCCATTCGGAAATAATCGCTTCCAGCGCGTCGAGGCCGTCGGTGAGCGCGGCGGGGCCGGGCTGCAGGATGATCGTCGACTTGATCTCGCGCACGAAATTGTCGCGGACGGCCGGAAGTGCCGCAAAACCGGCGCGGGCGGCGACCCGCTCGGGGCGGAATTTCTTGCCGCACCAGGAGCCAATGACGATGTCGGGCGCCGCGGCGACGACGGCCTCAGGTGCGACGATGCGCTCGCGCGCCGATTTCTGGCGCGAAAGCTCCGGGAAAATATCGTCGCCGCCGGCAAGGGCGATCAGTTCCGATACCCAGCCGATGCCGGAAATCATCGGCTCGTCCCACTCCTCGAAATAGACGCGCGGACGCGGGAGGGCTTTCGACCGCGCGCGGGCGGCTTCGAGACGGGCGCGCAGATCCTCTACCAGCCGCGTGCCCTTCTCGGGCGCGCCGACGAGCGCCGAAAGCGTCTCGATCATCGCGAAAATGCCGGCGATGTCGCGCTGGTTGAAAGCGTGCACCGCGACGCCGCGGCGCACCAGCTCGGCGGCGATATCGGCTTGCAGATCGGAAAAAGTGAGAACGAGGTCGGGCTCGAGCGCGACAATCTTGCCGATATCCGCCGAGATGAACGCCGACACCCGCGGTTTCTCGCGCCGCACTTGCGGCGGCCGCACCGCATAGCCGGAAACGCCGACGATGCGCGCATCCTCGCCGAGGAGATAAAGCGTCTCGACCGTTTCCTCGGTGAGGCAAACGATTCGGCGGGGCGGAAAATGCTGCATGGACGAATCATGTCATTGCCGGGCTTGTCCGGGCAATCCCGATCGGACAGGCTGTTCCCGACCAACGAAAACCGGGCATGACCATGCCGGACGCCGTGCAAAGCGAGGAATTCGACTACATCGTCGTCGGCGCGGGCTCGGCGGGCTGCGTGCTCGCCAATCGGCTCTCGGCCGATCCCGGCAAGCGCGTGCTCTTGCTCGAGGCCGGCGGCCGCGACAACTGGATCTGGTTTCACATTCCGGTCGGCTATCTCTTCGCCATCGGCAATCCGCGCGCCGACTGGATGTTCAAGACCGAGCCGGAAGCGGGCCTCAACGGCCGCGCGCTCAACTATCCGCGCGGCAAGGCGATCGGCGGCTCGTCGGCGATCAACGCCATGATCTACATGCGCGGCCAGGCGGCCGACTACGATCACTGGCGCCAGCTCGGCCTTCCCGGCTGGGGATGGAACGACGTCTTGCCGATTTTCAAGCAGCACGAGGATCATTTTCTCGGCCCCAGCCAATACCACTCGACCGGCGGCGAGTGGCGGATCGAATTTCCGCGCGTGAAATACGACGTCATCGAAGCGATCCGCGACGCCGCCGAAGAGGCCGGCATTCCGAAGGTCGAGGATTTCAATCGTGGCGACAACGAAGGCAGCTGTTATTTTCACGTCAACCAGAAGCGCGGGCGACGCTGGAGTGCCGCGCGTGGATTCCTGAAGCCGGTCTTGCACCGGAAAAATTTACGGCTGGAAACCGAGGTGCTGGCCGAGCGGGTCCTGTTCGAGGGCAAACGCGCGGCCGGCATTGCCTACCGGCAAAACGGCACGCCGAAAATCGCTAAAGCGCGCGGCGAAGTAGTGCTCGCGGCGGGCGCGATCGGCTCGCCGCAATTGCTCATGCTCTCCGGCGTCGGGCCCGCCGCGCATCTGTCGGAGCACGGAATCGCGATCGTCCTCGACAAGCCCGGCGTCGGCGGCAATTTGCAGGATCATCTGCAATTGCGCATGATCTTCAAGGTCACGGGTGTGACGACGCTGAACGAGCGTTATCATTCTTTGATCGGCCGCGCCGCGATGGGCCTCGAATACGCGCTCTTCCGCACCGGCCCGCTGACCATGGCGCCGTCGCAGTTCGGTTTCTTCACGCGCTCCGATCCCGGCCGCGAGCGCGCCAACATCCAGTTTCACGTGCAGCCGCTTTCGCTCGACAAGTTCGGCGAGCCGCTGCACAAATTCCCCGCCTTCACCATGAGCGTCTGCAACCTGCAGCCGGCGAGCCGCGGCGCGGTGCGGCTGAAAAGCCGGGATCCCGCGGCCGCGCCCGCGATCAGGCCGAATTATCTTTCGACCGACGAGGATCGAAGCATTGCCGCCGATTCCATCCGCGTCGCGCGCCGGGTCGTGCGCTCGCCGGCGCTCGCGCAATACCGTCCGCAAGAAATCCTGCCCGGGCCGCAAGTGCGCGACGACGACGAAGCCGCCCTCGTCCGTGCCGCCGGCGACATCGGCACCACCATTTTTCACCCGGTTGGTACCGCGAAAATGGGCCTGCCGTCGGACCCTTCGGCCGTCGTCGATGCGCGCCTCAGGCTCATCGGCATCGAGGGGCTGCGCGTGATCGACGCTTCGGTGATGCCCGTCATCACCTCGGGCAACACCAATTCGCCGACGGTGATGATCGCCGAGAAGGGTGCGGCCATGATCCGCGAGGATGCGAGGAAATCCACTGTCCGGCGATAGCGCGTGACTTTGGGCGTAAGGCGCGAAACAATCCCGCGCGATTCGCCGCCGCATGGCGGCGGCCGTCAATGACGCTCGATCATCAGGAGGGAACAATGAGTCTGATTGACCGCGTGAAGAACATCATCCTCACGCCGAAGACCGAATGGCCGGTGATCGATCGCGAGCCCGGCGACGTCGCCTATATTTTCACCAATTACGTCGCGATCCTCGCCGCCATCCCCGCGATCTGCGGCTTCATCGGCCTGTCGATCGTCGGCATGTCGCTGCCGGGCGTGGGCACCGTGCGGATGCCGGTGGCGAGCGGTCTGTTGAGCGCGATCGTCGGCTACCTGCTCACCTTCGCGATCGTCTATGTGGTGGCGCTCGTGGTCGACGCGCTGGCGCCGACCTTCGCCGGCCGCAAGAATTTCGAGAGCGCGTTGAAGGTGACGGCCTATTCCTACACGCCCTCGTGGCTCAGCGGATTTTTCCTGCTCATTCCGGGCCTGCGCTTTCTCGCGATCCTCGGCCTCTACGGCCTCTATCTCTTGTGGCTGGGGCTGCCCGTGTTGATGAAATCGCCGCAGGATAAATCGATCGGCTACACGGCGGCGGTGGTCGTCATCGCTATCGTGATCGGCATCGTCCTCGGCCTGATCCAGGGCGCGCTCTTCGCCTATCCGCGGATGATCTAGGGGCGGCCTCGCGGCGCGTTTCAGGGCGCGACCAGAACCTGCCGGCAGGCGGCCGGCAGGTCCGCCATGGTGAGCGATGGCTTCGGCTTCGGCGGGAACAACGACGGCAGCGGATGCAGGACCGACCACTGGAACCAATAGTCGAGCTCCTTGCCGCAACCGTCGCCGGCCGGAACCGGCGGCTGCTTTTCGCATTCCGTGCTGCCGGCCGGGCAGTGGATGCGGGCGTGCATGTGATAGTCGTGGCCCCAATAGGCCCGCACCTTGTCAAGCCAGGCGCGATCCGGGCCCGCTTCGCGGCAGAGCGCTTTCTTGATCGCGGCGTTGACGAAGATGCGCTCGACGATGGGGTCTTCC
>JBGPVT010000194.1:0-4001 GCA_041491825.1 Xanthobacteraceae bacterium
CACGGTGCAGCAGATGCAGCCGTTGTTCATCTCGAACACTTCCTCGTCGGCGTTGACGAGCTGAAACCGCTCGGGCGCGCCGGACTTGTCGCGGCCGTTCATTGCTCCTAGATCATGGGCGCTCGGGCTTCCCGCCCGAGCGCTTTGTCATTTTGGCCTGTTCCAATGCCCGATAAAATTCCCGTCACCGTGCTCACCGGCTATCTCGGCGCCGGCAAGACGACGCTCCTCAACCGCATTCTCTCAGAGCCGCACGGCAAGAAATACGCCGTGATCGTCAACGAATTCGGCGAGATCGGCATCGACAACGATCTCGTCGTCGGCGCCGATGAAGAAGTGTTCGAGATGAACAACGGCTGCATCTGCTGCACCGTGCGCGGCGATTTGATCCGTATCCTCGACGGGCTGCTGAAGCGGCGCGGGCAGTTCGACGGCATCCTGATCGAGACCACGGGCCTCGCCGATCCCGCGCCGGTGGCGCAGACGTTTTTTCTCGACGATACGGTGGGCGGCCGCACGGCGCTCGATGCGGTGGTGACCGTCACCGACGCGAAATGGCTGAAGGAGCGGTTGAAAGACGCGCCGGAGGCGAAGAACCAGATCGGCTTTGCCGACATCATCCTTCTCAACAAAACGGATCTGGTGACGGTGGAAGAATTGCGCGACGTGGAATCGCGCATCCGCGCGATCAATCCCTACGCGAAGGTTTATCCTACCCGGCGCTGCGATGTGCCGATCCAGTCCTTGCTCGGGCAGGGGGCGTTCGATCTGCAGCGCATTCTCGCGATCGAGCCGGAATTTCTCGCCGGCGATCACGATCACGATCATCACGGCGAGCATCACGACGGCCACCACCACAATGGCGGTCCGAAGCACTATCACGACGAAGACATGCAATCGCTGTCGCTTAGGAGCGATAAGCCGCTCGATCCGGAAAAATTCCTGCCCTGGATCAACGAACTGGTTGCCGTCGAGGGTCCGAAGATTCTCCGCTGCAAGGGGATTCTCGCGTTCAAGGACGACCCGCAGCGTTTCGTCCTGCAGGGCGTGCACATGGTGCTCGATGGGGATCACCAGCGCGACTGGAAGCCGGATGAAAAGCGCGAGAGCCGGCTCGTGTTTATCGGCCGCGAGCTAGACGTGGCCTCGATCGAGCGAGCCTTTCTCGCCTGCGTCGCCTGACGCGCGGGTTTTCCATGCCTGTGGAAACCGCCTCGCTGACATCGAAGGTGCGCGCGATCGAGGCGGGAAGCCACGTCGTCGCGATCCATTTCGTCGGCGAGAGTGCGGCAATCGCGACCGGCGAGGGCGAAATTCTGGTCGCCGGCGGCAGCGAAGCACTGATCAAGGCGCACAACGGCGCGATCCTCACGGCGGCCGGCGACGGCAAGCGGATTTTCACGGCGGGCGACGACGGCAGGCTCGCCGCCACCGATATCGAAGGCGAGACGGAAACGCTCGCCAATTCCGGCGGCCAATGGATCGATCAGGTCGCGCTCGGGCCCGCGGGCGCGGTCGCGTGGTCGGTCGGAAAGACCGCCTTCGTTCGCGCCGACAAGGGCGAGCGAAGCCTGGAGGTAGCGTCGACCGTGGGCGGGCTCGCCTTAGCCCCCAAGGGGCTGCGGCTCGCCATCGCGCATTATAACGGCGCGACGCTCTGGTTCCCGAACGCCGATGCGAAGCCCGAGACGCTCGCCTGGAAAGGCTCGCATCTCGGCGCGCTGTTCTCGCCCGACGGCCGTTTTCTGATCACCACGATGCAGGAGCCGGCGCTCCACGGCTGGCGGCTTTCCGACGGCCAGCACATGCGGATGTCCGGCTATCCTGGGCGCGTGCGCTTCTTGAGCTTCACCGCGGACGAAGAGTGGCTTGCGACTTCCGGCGCGCAGGAAGTGATTCTATGGCCGTTTCGGACGCGCGACGGGCCGATGGGCAAGGAGCCCTTCATGCTTGCGCCCGGCCCGAAAGAGGCGCGCGTCTCAGCCGTTGCTTGCCATCCGACACAGGCGATGCTGGCGGCAGGCTATAGCGACGGAATGGTGATGCTGGTGCGGCTTGAGGATGCGGCCGAAGTCCTCGTCAGCCGCCCGGCGGGCGCGCCGGTCAGCGCGCTCGCCTGGCGCGGCGACGGCAAGATGCTTGCCTTCGGAACGGAGGCCGGAAAGGCGGGATTGCTGCCGCTCTAAAGGTTTCGCACCAAGATGTTCTTGAACTGCCAGGGATCGTCGTGATCGAGATCCTCGGGGAAGAACATGTTGCGGTCCTTCAGCGGGTTCCAGTCGGTATAGGTGCCGATCACCGGCCCGAGATACGGCATCTGTACGTCGATGCAGCGGCGAAAATCCATCTCGTCGGTCTCGACGATGCCGGCCTTCGGGTTCTCGAGCGCCCAGACCATCCCCGCCATCACCGCCGAAGTCACCTGCAGGCCGGTGGCGTTCTGATAGGGCGCGACCACTTTCGTCTCCTCGATCGAAAGCTGCGAGCCGTACCAATAGGCGTTGTTCTTGTGGCCGTAGAGAAGAACGCCGAGTTCGTCGATGCCTTGCGTAATCTCGTCCTCGTCCATGATGTGCCAGGCCGGCTGGAAATAACCGCCCGAGCCGAACATTTCGTGCAACGAAAGCACCGCGTCGTTCGCCGGGTGGTAGGCGTAGTTGCAGGTCGGGCGAAAGGCGACTTTGTTGCCTTCGTGCAGCGTGAAGTAGTCGGCGATCGAAATCGACTCGTTGTGGGTGACGAGAAAGCCGTATTGCGCTCCAGGCGTCGGGCACCACGAGCGCACGCGCGTGTTGGCGCCCGGTTGCAGCATGTAGATCGAAGCGCCGCAGCCGTTCTTGTGGGAGCGGCCGGTATCCGGCATCCATTTTTCGTGCGTGCCCCAGCCGAGCTCGGCGGGCTGCGAGCCTTCCGAAATGAAGCCCTCGATCGACCAGGTGTTGACGAAGGTCTTGATCGGCTTCGGCGTCGCCGAAACTTGCGTGTCGCGCTCGGCGATGTGAATGCCGGTGACGCCGGCCTTTTGCATCAAGCGCGCCCATTCTTGCCGCGTTTTCGGCTCGGGGTCGTTGATGCCGAGATCGGCGGCGATGTTCAACAGCGCCTGCTTCACGAACCAGTTCACCATGCCGGGATTGGCGCCGCAGCAGGAGACGGCGGTCGTGCCGCCGGGATTCTTTTTCGCCTCACCGCGAACCATCTCGCGCAGCGCGTAATTCGTGCGCGCGGCCGCGTCGATATTCTTGTCGAAGTAAAAGCCCTTCCAGGGCTCGACGACGGTGTCGATGTAGAACGCGCCGATCTCGCGGCAGAGCTTCATGATGTCGAGCGAGGAAGTATCGACGGAGACGTTCACGCAAAATCCCTGGCCGCCGCCGGCGGTGAGCAGCGGGGTGAGAATCTCGCGATAATTCGCCTTGGTGAGCCCGCTCTGGATCAGCTTGATGCCGCGCTCGTCGAGCAGAAATTTATTCTTGTCGGAGGGATCGATGACGACGAAGCGCGACTTGTCGTATTCGAAATGCCGCTCGATCAGCGGCAATGTTCCCCTGCCGATCGAGCCGAAACCGATCATGACGACCGGACCCGTGATGCGACCATGAACCGGCCATTTGCTCATGTTCGGACCTCCAAGGATGCGCGGCGGGGCAATGCCGCTTCATGAACGAGCGCGATTCGGCCTGCGACAAAGAGTCCGAAACTTATGAGGCACGACGGACGCGGGAGGTCAACGATTTCGCCGCGATTCCTGTGGATTTTTCCGACGCCGGCGGCGCCCTCTCGCCGGTCGCGACCACCATTCCGCGCGCCTCATGGAGCGCACCGGGAACGAGTTCGAGCGCGAGAAAACGGTGGCGTTCGAACGGGCCGGGCAGGCGAAGATGCTCGGTCGGCGCGCGCGCGAAGCCGAATCGTTTGTAATAAGGCTCGTCGCCCACGAGCAACACGGCGCCATGGCCGCGCTCCGCCGCCTGCGAAAGGGCAACGCGCATCAAGGCCGC
>JBGPVT010000195.1:0-3926 GCA_041491825.1 Xanthobacteraceae bacterium
CATCAACGCCCGCGCCGAAGGGATTGCGGAGAAACCCTCGTTCCGCGCGGCGATCCGGCGGCGCCGCTGTCTCGTTCCCGCCGACGGGTTTTACGAATGGCGGCGCGAAGGAAAATCCAAGCGCCCCTATTTCATCCGCGCGCGCGGCGGCGAGCCGATGGCGTTCGCGGGAATTTGGGAAACATGGGCGGACGCGAGCGGCGGCGAGATCGACACGGCGGCGATCATCACTTGCGCCGCGACCGTGGTGCTTCAGCCGATTCACGAGCGCATGCCGGCCGTCATTCCGCCCGAGGTTTTCGATATTTGGCTCGATCCCGACGAAAAGAACTTCAAAGAGGCCTGCGAGTTGCTCAAGCCCGCGCCGGACGATGGGCTGGAGGCCTATGAAGTTTCTCCGCGCGTGAACAAAGTTGCCAATGACGACGCTTCGAACATCGCGCCCATCGATGGCGAGAATTCGCGCGCGGCGTAATTTTTTGACGTCATCCCGAAAGCCGCCGAAGGCGGCTGTCCGGGACCCAGAATCGCCGACAGTGCCTTATTCACGGCAAAACAATTTCCCGAGCTCCATTGTCAACGACATCGATTCTGGATCCCGGGTCTCGGGCTTCGCCCTCGCCCGGGATGACGACATAACCTCGCTTTGGTCGCTTCCGGGATGACAGATGATTAAAGCACCTTGCCCGGATTGAGAATTCCGTCCGGGTCGAGCGCGCGCTTGAGCGAGCGCATGAGCTCCAATTCCACCGGATCCTTCACCCCGGGCAAAAGCTCCCGCTTCAAGACGCCGATGCCGTGTTCGGCCGAGATCGAACCGCCGAGCTTGGCGACGATCCCGTGTACGACGGCATTCACCTCTTCCCAGCGATCGAGGAACGCTTGCCCGTCCGCGCCGATCGGCTGGCTGACATTGTAGTGGATGTTGCCATCGCCGAGATGGCCGAACGGCACCGGCCGCGCGCCGGGGATGAGTTTTTCCACCGCGGCGCCCGCCTGTTCGATCAGCGCCGGCACGCTCCCCACCGGCACCGAAATATCGTGCTTGATCGAGCCGCCCTCCGGCTTCTGCACCTCGGTGATGCCGGTACGGATTTTCCAGAACGCCAGGCGCTGCGCCTCGCTCGCGGCGATCGCGGCGTCGCGCACGATGTTGTTCGCGGCGGCCTCCGAGAGTGCTGCCTCCAGCGCTCCGCGCACGCCCTCGGCAATGGGCGATGAAATTTCGAACAGCACGTACCAAGGATGCGGGGCGGCGAGCGGCTCGCGCGCGCCCGCGAGATGCTTCATCACGAATTCGACGGCGCGCCGCGCGATCAATTCGAAGCTCGTGAGCGAAGTGCCGAAACGCGCCTGCATGAAATTCAGGAGCGCGAGCGCGTCGTTCGGGGTCGCCACGCCCGCGAAGGCGGTCTCTAGCGAGCGCGGCGCCGGAAACAGCTTCAGCGCCGCCGCGGTGATGATGCCGAGCGTGCCCTCGGAGCCGATGAAGAGATGCCGGAGATCGTAGCCGGTATTGTCCTTCTTCAGCTTGCGGAGGCCATGCCAGACGCGGCCGCCGGCGAGCACGACTTCGAGCCCGAGCACGAGATCGCGCGCGACGCCGTAGGAAAGCGCCTGCGTGCCGCCGGCGTTGGTGGCGAGGTTGCCGCCGATGGTGCAGCTGCCCTCGGCGCCGAGCGAAAGCGGAAACAGGCGGTCGTGGGCGGTCGCGGCTTCCTGCGCGCGCGCGAGCACGACGCCGGCCTCGCAGGTCATCGAGTTGGTGGCGGCATCGACCTCGCGGATCTTGTCGAGGCGGACGGTCGAAACCACCACCGCTTGGCTATCGAACGAAATCTGTCCGCCGACGAGGCCGGTATTGCCGCCCTGCGGCACGATCGCGGTCTTCGTCTCCTGCGCGAGCTTGAGGATTTCGGAAACTTCTTTCGTCGAGCCGGGCTTCAGCACGAGCGCAGCGCGGCCTTCATAGAGACCGCGCGGCTCGTGCAGGAAGGGCGCCATCTCGCGCGCGTCGCGGATCGCGTACTTCGCGCCGACGATCGCCGCGAAGCGATCGAGCGATGAAGCGACAGCAATTGTCTCCGCTTTCGGCATAGCAACAACCTTATATCGTCATCCCGGGCGAGCGCGAAGCGCCCTATCTTATGTCGTCATCCCGGGCGAGGGCGAAGCCCGAGACCCGGGACCCAGAATCGATATCGATGAAGATGGAGTCCGGGAGATTGCTTCGTCCTGAATGTCAAAAAAGCAACATCGGCGATTCTGGGTCCCGGATAGCCTCGCTTCGCTCGGCTTCCGGGATGACATTATTTTGTGATGCTCTCGTACAAATCGCTCCAAAGCAGGTTTTCTTCCTCGATCAATCGAATTTTCCAATCTCGACGCCAGCGCTTCAATCGCTTTTCACGTTGAATCGCTGCGCCTGGATTCGAATGTGCTTCGTACCAGACGAGTCGCTTCACAGCATATTTTTTCGTGAAACCATCAACCAAGCCTTCGCGATGCTCCCATACGCGCCGTACAAGATCATTTGTAACACCAACATACAGCGTCCCATGCTGGCCGCTCGCGAGCATGTAGACCCACCAATTCTCCCTCGCGGACATGGTTAAGATCTTGGCGCCGCCCCGCGTGCGAGCCGGTCGTTGATCGCTTCGCCGAGGCCGTCCCGCGGGACCGGCGCGACCGCGATGACCGCTGCACCCGAGGCATCGAGTGCACGCAAATGCGAAAAAAGATTGGCCGCGGCCTCCGCGAGATCGCCCTTCGGCGACAGGTCGAGCGCGGCTCGCGCTTGCTCGATCCCGGCGAGCCTTTGCGCGCCGAAATTCAGCGCCGCTTCGCCCGGCCGCACGTCGTTGGCATTGGCGCGAATGCGCGCGCGCGTCGCGTAATGCGAGGCGAGGCGGCCGGGCGATTGTGGCGCGGTTGCGTCCGCGCTCAGTGCATCGGCCACGTTGGCGCCCAGCGCCCGCTCGATTTCTCCGCGCGCGACATCGCCCGGGCGTAACAGCAGCGGCGTCACGCTCGTGCAATCGACGATCGTCGATTCGAGCCCGAGCGGCGTCGGGCCGCCGTCGAGCACGGCCTCGATCCGCCCCGCAAGATCGGCCATTACGTGTTCGGCGCGCGTGGGCGAGACGTGGCCCGAGCGATTGGCGCTGGGGGCCGCGACGGGCTTGCCGAACGCGGACAGGAGTTTTTGCGCCACCGCATGCGCCGGCACCCGCAGGGCCACGGTCGCGAGGCCGGCGCGCGCAAGCTCGCAAACGAGCGCGGTTGCGGGTACCACCAGCGTCAGCGGCCCCGGCCAGAATTTCGCCGCCAATTTTTCCGCCAAGGGCGTGAACGCGCCCGCCCGCCGCGCCGCCGCGAGATCGGCGACGTGCGCGATCAGCGGGTTGAAGGCGGGCCGCCCCTTGGCCTCGTAAAGCCGGGCCACGGCCTCTGCATTCGTGGCGTCGGCGCCGAGGCCGTAGACCGTCTCGGTGGGGAAGGCGACGAGGCTCCCTTCGCTCAAAATCCGCGCCGCCGCCGCGATCCCGGCGGCATCGGGCGCGAGCCGGAGCGTTGACGTTACGGAATGCCCGGCCTTACTCACGTTGACTGCTCCGATGCGCGCGGCCACTCTCGGATAAAACCCGTCACCCCGGCGCCCGCCGGAGGAACCCATGACTTACCACGCCCCGGTTTTAGAGAGCTTCTTCTTTCTCGAACATTGCACGAGCCTCACGCGCCTCGCCGCCAGCGGAGCAATCGCGGATCTTTCGCCCGACCTCGTGAAGAGCGTGCTCGAGGAAGCGGGCAAGTTCGCGGACGGGGTGCTCGCCCCCCTCAACCGCGTCGGCGACCAGGAAGGCACGCCCTTCGAGAACGGCGTCGTGCGCACGCCGAAGGGATGGAAGGAAGCCTATCGCGCCTGG
>JBGPVT010000196.1:0-3869 GCA_041491825.1 Xanthobacteraceae bacterium
CGAGAACCCGCTCAAGGATCGTCTTGCCGCCGACTTTCAGCGACGCCTTGTCGCCGCCGCCCATCCGCCGCGCCTGCCCGCCCGCGAGCACGAGGCCCAGCGTCGGCGGCACTTCAGTCGTCATGCACCGCGGCCTTGCGCCGGTGCTTCATGCTTTCTTCCTCGACAAAACGCAAATCCTGGTCGAACACGATGCGGTCCTCGCCGGACAGCGCGACGAAGCGCTTTCCCCGCGCCCGCCCGATCAAGGTGAGCCCCGCCTTCCGCGCGAGCTCCACGCCCCAGGCGGTGAAGCCCGAGCGCGAGACGAGAATCGGAATTCCCATCCGCACCGTCTTGATCACCATCTCCGAGGTGAGGCGGCCGGTGGTGTAGAAAATCTTGTCGTCGGCCGCAATTTTGTTCCGGAACATCCAGCCCGCGATCTTGTCGACGGCGTTGTGGCGGCCGACGTCCTCCATGTAGACGAGCGGCCGGTCGCGCTCGCAGAGCACGGAACCATGGATCGCGCCGGCCTCTAGATAAAGCGAGGGCGTCGTGTTGATCTTGTGCGTGATCGAATAAAGCCACGAGGTGCGAAGCTCCGCGCGCGCGAGCTTGGCATTGTCGATCACTTCCATGAGGTCGCCGAACACGGTGCCTTGCGCGCAGCCCGAGGTCTGCACCTTCTTTTTCATTTTCTGCTCGTAGTTGGTCGCGCGTTCGGTGCGCACGACGGCGACCGCGAGATCCTCGTCGTAATCGACGCTCGTCACCACGTCGTCAGGCCGCAACATGTTCTGGTTCAGGAGAAAGCCGAGCGCGAGATATTCGGGGTAATCGCCGATCGTCATCGCCGTGACGATTTCCTGCGCGTTGAGGAAAATCGTCAGCGCCCGCTCCACGACGACCGTGGTCTCGACGCGGGCACCCGTCTGATCGACGCCCGCAACCCGCACGCTGAGCTTGGGATCGGCGGGATCGGGACGGATCGCGTATTCGTCTTCCGGCAAGGTCATGATGAATCGCGCGGCCTCCGGGCCTTATCCCGACATTGGGCGCGTTATTCTATCACGGATTATCTGGAGCCGATGATGGGGCCCATCAAGGTGTCCGGCAGCCAGGTCGCGATCTCCGGGATGAGGCAGAGGATTACGATCTGCAACATCATGCAGATGACATAGGGGATCGTTCCCCACATCACCTGCTGGATCGGCACGTCGGGCGCGATGGCATTCACGATATAGATGTTGAGCCCGACCGGCGGATGAATGAGGCCGATCTCCATGTTGATCGTCATGATGACGCCGAACCACACCGGGTCGAAACCGGCCGCCTTGATGATCGGCAACAGGATCGGGCTCGTCATCAGGATGATCGCGGCGGGCGGAATGAAAAAGCCGCATACGAGCAGAAACAGGTTGATCATCGCCATCAACACCCATTTGTTGACCTGCATGTCGGCGATCGCCTGCGCGAGCATCTGGGTGAGATAGAGCGAAGTCAGCATGTAGCCGAACAGGACCGCCGCCGCGATGATCATCAGGATCATCACCGACTCGCGCGTCGTGTCGCGCAGGATTTTCCACAGGTCAGCCGGGTCCCACAGGCGGTAGATCACGACCGCGAGCACGACGCAGAGCGCGGCACCGACGCCCGCCGCCTCCGAGGGCGTGGCAACGCCGCCATAGAGCACGTACATCACGCCGACGATGATCAGCACGAACGGCAGAATTTTCGGAATCGCCTGGAACTTTTCCTTCCAGCTGTAGCGGAAGTCGATCGCATGCGAACGGAATCCGCGCTTCCAGATGATGAAGAGCGTCCACAGCATGAAGAGGCTCGTCAACATTATCCCGGGCACGACGCCGGCGAGGAACAGCCGGCCGATCGAAGTCTCGGTCGCGATCCCGTAGAGAATGAAGGTGATCGAGGGCGGGATCAGGATGCCGAGGGTGCCGCCGGCGCAGATGGAGCCGGTCGCGATATCGTCGGGGTAGCCGCGGCGGCGCATCTCCGGAATGCCCATCTTGCCGATCGCCGCACAACAGGCGGGCGAGGAGCCGGTGAGCGCGGCGAAGATCGCGCAGGCGCCGAGATTGGAGATCACGAGCCCGCCCGGCAGCCGGTAGAGCCAGCGGTCGAGCGCTTCATAAAGATCCTTGCCGGCGGGCGAGGAGCCGATGGCGGCGCCCATCATCACGAACATCGGGATCGAGACGAGCGTGAAGTCGGAAAGGCCCGCGTAAAAGGTCTCGGCCACGACTTGCAGCGAATCGACGCCGTGAAACAGCAGCAGGAACACGATGGAGATCGCGCCGAGCGCGAAGGCGACCGGCGCCCCCGACAGCAGCACGATCAACGTGACGACGAGAACGATCGTGCCTTGGACCGTGGGACTCATATGACCTCGGGGGAGTCGATATTGACGGCTTCTGTCGGCTTGATGCCGAAGGGCGGCTCGCGGCCGGTGACGAGACTGATCAGGTCGACAACATACTGAACCGTGAGGATGCCGAGCCCGATCGGCATCGCGCTATAGGGAATCCACAGCCGCGCCCGCCACATGCTCTCCGAGACCCAGTTCTTCGTCCACGCCTCGTGCCAGAACTTGAAGGTGAGAATGGTCATCAACAGGCAAAAGGCGAGCGCGACGATCACCGAGGCGAGCGCGAGCCAATAACGCGCGTTCTTGCCGAGATAGTGCGGCAGCACGTCGACGTTCACGTGTCCGCGCGTCAACAGCACGTAGGGGCTGCCGATGAAGGTCGCCGCCACCAGGCTGTAGGTGACGAAATCGGTCTGCCAGATCGTGTTCTGGTTGAGGACATAGCGAACGAACACCATCTGGCAGACGATGATCACGCCCCCGCCGATCAGCGCGGCGGCGAAAATCCCGCACAGCTGCGAGATGCGCTTCATGATCCCGATGAAGCCGTCGATCATGTCCCCGTTCCCAGTCAACAAGAATCGGCCGGCGATTGGGTCGCCGGCCGACGAGAGATTGAGCTTATTTCACGGAAAGCGCTTCGTCGATGAGCTTCTTGCCGTTGGCGACTTCCTTCGCGAACTCGGGATAGGAGCTTTGCTGCGCCACCTTGATCCAGGCGTCGTATTCGGCCGCCGTCAGCGTCACGACCTCGACGTTGTTCTTCTTGAAGATATCGGCCATCTCCCTGTCGAGGCCGGGTGCTTCCTTGGAAAAATAGGCCTGCGCTTTTTTGCCCGCGGCCATCAGCGTGTCCTGCTGCTTCTTGTCCAGCTTGTCGAAGCTCTTCTTCGACATCAGCACCGGCTCGTACATGAACCACAGCGCGTTGTCGCCCGGCGCCGTGATGCACTTTACTTGCTCGTAGATACGGAAGGAGACGAAACTTCCCGAGCTCGTGTCGGTGGCGTCGGCGACGCCGGTTTGCAGCGCGTTGTAGACCTCGTTGCTCGGGACCGAGACGATCGTGGCGCCGGCGTGCTGCCACATGGCGGCGAAGGTGGGGCCCGCCGAGCGCACCTTCAGGCCCTTGATGTCGTCGGGCTTGCGGATGCACGCTGTCTTGGAAGCGATCGCGCCGGCGAGCCAGGCGTCGGCGAGCACGATCACGCCGTTCTCCTCGATCTTGGCGCGAATGTCCTTCATGAACGGCGAATCGTTGAGCCGCGCGGCGCGCTCGTGGCTGCGCACCAGGCCCGGCATCAGCGTCACGCCGAACTCGCGCACCTTGCCGCTCGCGTAATCGAGCGGGAACGACGAGATGTCGAGCTGGCCGTTCACCATCGCATTCCATTGCTCGTTCGGCTTGAACAACGAGGCGCCCGGATAGACCTGGATTTCGAGGCCGTTATTCGCGGCCTTCGCCTCGCGCGCGATGATCTGAACCATCTCGTCGCGCACG
>JBGPVT010000197.1:0-3867 GCA_041491825.1 Xanthobacteraceae bacterium
ACTGGCCGAAACCGGCGCCGAAGCCCGAGGTGTTGCTGGCGCCGATGGCGACGATTTGGGTATCGGCCTTGGCCGCGAGCGGGCATGCGATCAGCCACACAGCGAACCCTCCAAACGCGAAGCTTTTTACGCACGAAACTTGCATTACCCCCGCCCCTTTTTCACCAACGGCCATAGGTCGCGATTTTCCCCGGGCAAGGATAGCCGAAGAAGCGGTGCGAATGAAAGTTTCGGCTTGGCGCTCGCCATATAGTCATTGCCGGGCTTGACCCACGCATGACGAAGAACGAGTTACATCCTGAAAACGCCGAACTTCGTCTCGGGAATCGGCGCATTCAGCGCCGCCGATAGCGAAAGCGCCAAAACCCGCCGCGTCTCGGCGGGCGCGATGATGCCGTCGTCCCACAGCCGCGCGGTGGCGAAATAGGGATCGCCCTCGCGGTCGAACTGCTCGCGGATCGGGCGCTTGAATTCCTCTTCTTCTTTCTGCGGCCACTTGCCGCCTGCGGCCTCGATGTTGTCGCGCTTGACCGTCGCCAGCACGTTCGCCGCCTGGTCCGAGCCCATCAGCTGCACGCGCGCGTTCGGCCAGGTGAACAGGAACCGCGGCGAATAGGCCCGCCCGCACATGCCGTAATTGCCGGCGCCGTAGGAGCCGCCGATCACCAGCGTCAGCTTCGGCACGTTGGCGCAGGCGACCGCCATCACCATCTTGGCGCCGTTCTTGGCGATGCCGCCCGCCTCGTAGTCGCGACCCACCATGAATCCGGAAATGTTTTGCAGGAACAGAAGCGGCACGCGCCGCTGGCAGCACAATTCGATAAAGTGGGCGGCCTTCAGCGCCGACTCCGAATAGAGAATGCCGTTATTGGCGACGATGCCGAGCGGCATGCCGAAAAGCCGCGCGAAGCCGGTGACGACCGTGGTGGCGTAGAGCCGCTTGAACTCGTCGAACTCGGAGGCATCGACCAGCCGCGCGATCACTTCGCGGGCGTCGTACTGTTTCTTGAGGTCGACGGGCACGACGCCGTCGAGCTCCTCGACCGGATATTTCGGCTCGCGCGGCTCGTCATATTCGAGGTCGACGCGCTTCGGGCTGTTGAGATTGGCGACGATGCGGCGGCAGATGGCAAGCGCATGATTGTCGTCGGTGGCGTAGTGGTCGGCGACGCCGGACTTCCGCGCATGCACCTCGGCGCCGCCGAGATCCTCGGCGCTCACCACCTCGCCGGTCGCGGCCTTCACCAGGGGCGGCCCGCCGAGGAAGATCGTGCCCTGCTGGCGCACGATCACCGTCTCGTCCGACATCGCCGGCACGTAAGCGCCGCCCGCCGTGCACGAGCCCATCACTACCGCGATCTGTGCGATGCCGGCGGCCGAAAGCCGCGCCTGATTGTAGAAGATGCGGCCGAAATGCTCGCGATCGGGAAACACCTCCGGCCATTGCGGCAAATTGGCGCCGCCGGAGTCGACGAGATAGATGCAAGGGAGCCGGTTTTCGCCGGCGATCTCCTGCGCCCGCAAATGCTTCTTCACGGTGAGCGGGTAATAGGTGCCGCCCTTGATCGTGGAATCGTTGCACACGATCACGCATTCGCGGCCCTCGATGCGGGCGATGCCGGTGATGACGCCGGCGGCGTGGATCGCGTCCTCGTAGAGGCCGTTGGCCGCGAGCGGCGACAGTTCCAGAAACGGCGAGCCGGGATCGATGAGCCGCATCACCCGCTCGCGGGGAAGCAGCTTGCCGCGCTTGATGTGGCGCTCGCGCGTCTTCTCGTTGCCGCCAAGCGCCGCTTCCGCGCGGCGGCGGTTCAATTCCTCGACGAGCGCGCGCATTTGCGCGGCGTTCGCCTGGAATTCCTTCGATTTCGGATCGATCTGCGATTCGAGCGCGGCCACGGGCGTTTCTCCGCGCGCAAACTGCCGTGCCGAACCGCCAAAGGCAACCGCTCGGGTGGCAGAGGCGCCGGGTGAGGAGTGAGGATGGGCCGTCTCCACCCCTCACCCGCCTCTTCAGAGGCTTCCCGGCCGAGGGGGCCGGGGGCGCAAGACGCCCTCCTTCTTCCGAGGGAAGGAGGACGAAAACTTATTCGTCGGCGAAAATCTCCCGATACGCCCAGCCGGCGATGGCGGCGCCGACGAGCGGCGCAAGCCAGTAGACCCACAGTTCCAAGACCGGCCAGGAGGTGCCGCCCGCCGCCGCCACGAGCGCGGTCGCGCTCGAGCGCGCCGGGTTCACGCCGGTCCCGGAAACCGGCAGCGAGCCGAGATGCGCGAGCGTGAGCGCGAGACCGATCGCGAGCGGTGCCAGGCTCGCATGCGCCTTCCGCGCGGTGGCGCCGAGGATGACCGTGACGAAGAACGCCGTCATCACGATCTCGATGAGGGCGCAGGAAATCAGGCTATAGTTGCCGGGCGAATGCGTGGCGTAGCCGTTCGAGGCGAAGCCGCCGACGATGAAACCGGCCTTGCCGCCCGCGATCCACCACAACAGGAACGCCGCGATGATGCCGCCCGCGAGCTGCGCGAGGATGTAGGGGACGATCTCCCGGTACGGCAGCCGGCCCGCGACCGCGAGCCCGACGGTGACCGCCGGATTATAATGCCCGCCCGAGACGCGGCCGATGGCGTAGGCCGCCGTCAGCACCGCGAGCCCGAAGGCGACGGCAATCCCGATATTGCCGGTGGCGGCGTCGAGCAGCACCGTGCCGATGCCGGCGAAGACAAGCCAGAAAGTGCCGATCCCCTCGGCCCAGTATTTTCGAGCCGACTTGCCGACCATCGCCGCCATCGCGTTCTCCCGATTCTTTTCGCGGGCGGAAGCTAGGCTGAGTCGCAAGAGGCGCATAGTCGGAATTGCGAATCGGGCGGCGCCCCGAGTCGCCCTCTGCTTCGCAAGTCAATATGATTCGCGCGCGCCCGATCGTCAGAGCTGATCGTAGGCCATCGTCCATGGCTCCTTCAGCCCGGCCTCGCGCCAGGCGATGAAAGCCGGCAGTGCGTGAATGGCGTCGACATAGGCGCTTGCGACGAGATCGACCGGAACCGAATAGCTGCGAATGCGGGTCGCGACCGGCGCGTACATGCAATCGGCCGCCGAAAAATCGCCGAACAGGAAATTTCCGCCCTTGCCGAAGCGCTCGCGCGTGCCGTTCCAGATTTGCGTGACCCGCTCGACATCGGCGATCGCCTCTAGCGGCATGACGATCGGCCGCGGCACGCGCTTCAAATTCATCGGGCAGGCTTTCCGCAGCGCCGCGAATCCCGCGTGCATTTCGGCGGAAATCGCCCGCGCCTGCGACCGCGCCGCGGGATCGGCGGGCCAGAGCGCGAGCTTCGGAAATTTCTCCGCCAGATAGTCGAGGATCGCGAGCGATTCCCATACCGCGATCTGGCCATCGACCAGCACCGGCACCTTGCCCGCCGGCGAATGTTTCAGGATCGCTTGCTTGTAGTCGCCCTCGTAGAGCGGAATGACGATTTCATCGAAATAAACCTTGTGGTGCGCGAGCGCGAGATAGGGCCTGAGCGACCAGGATGAGTAATTCTTGTTGCCGAGCACGAGCGTGAACGCCATCGGAGCCTCCCGCGCCAAGATGGCCGAGGGAGACGCCGAGACGCAAGCGCGGAGAATTGATTGTTTCGATCTTTATTCGTCATGGCCGGAGCCGTCGGGTTCGGCCTTCGGCCAGTCCAAGGATAAACTTGATCCAGGCATTGATTGCGTCGTCATCCTGAGGTGCGAGCGGCGCAGCCGCGAGCCTCGAAGGATGACAGCCCGTGCCCGTCATCCTTCGAGGCGCACCAGCGGTGCGCACCTCAGGATGACGGATTGGAAGTCAGATCAGCTTGCCCATCGCCACGGCG
>JBGPVT010000198.1:0-3856 GCA_041491825.1 Xanthobacteraceae bacterium
CGCCCCGGCGACATTCGCTACGGCACCTCGGGCAAGCCCGTTCCCGGCTACGGCGCCAAGATCGTCGGCGAGGACGGCCACGAATGCGGCGAAGATGAAGTTGGCGAACTTGTCGTGCGTGGCGATTCCTCGGCGGACGGCTATTGGAACCAGCGCGCGAAAAGCCGTCGAACTTTTGTCGGCGAGTGGACTTATACCGGTGACAAGTACATCCGCGACAAGGAGGGCTACTACCACTACTGCGGCCGCACCGACGACATGTTCAAGGTGAGCGGCATCTGGGTTTCCCCGTTCGAGGTGGAAGCGGCCCTCGTCTCCCACCAGGCGGTGCTGGAAGCGGCGGTGATCGGCAAGGAGGACAGCGACGGGCTGATCAAGCCCAAGGCCTATGTGGTGTTGAAGCAGGGTTTTGCCGCCGACGAGAAACTGTTCGAGGCGCTGCGGGCGCATGTGAAGGAAAAGGCCGGCGTGTGGAAATATCCGCGCTGGATCGACGTGCGCGTGGACCTGCCGAAGACCGCCACCGGCAAGATTCAGCGCTTTAAGCTGCGCGACGAGGACGCCGGCAAGGCGGCGTGAGCGAGAAAAGGGTCATGCAGTTTAGTTCTTGTTCGATCCAAAGGCGCATGATACGTGATGCATAATAATACATAGCCCCGGGAGGGGCCGAGGAAGGCCATGAAAGCGATCGATTTCGATACCGACCCCGCCCGCTACCGGCATTGGCGGATCGAGATCGACGGTGACGTCGCGAACCTCGTGATGGATGTCGACCCCGCGGGCGGGCTTTCTCCCGATTACGAGTTGAAGCTCAACACCTACGATCTCGCCGTCGACATCGAATTGAACGACGCGGTGCAGCGGCTCCGTTTCGAACATCCGGAAGTGCGGGCGGTGGTGATCAAGTCCGGCAAGGACAATGTGTTCTGCGCCGGCGCCAACATCCGCATGCTCGGCAAGGCGACGCACGGCCACAAGGTCAATTTCTGCAAATTCACCAACGAAACGCGGCTCGCGATCGAAGACGCCTCCGAAAATTCCAAGCAATCGTATCTCGCCGCCGTGACCGGCGCCTGCGCCGGCGGCGGCTATGAGCTCGCCCTCGCCACCGATCACATCATGCTGGTGGACGACCGCCGCTCGGCGGTGTCGCTGCCGGAGACCGCGCTGCTCGCCGTGCTGCCGGGCACCGGCGGCCTCACGCGCGTCACCGACAAGCGCAAGGTCCGGCGCGACCTCGCCGACGTGTTCTGCTCCGTCGAGGAAGGCGTGCGCGGCAAGAAAGCCGTCGACTGGCGGCTCGTCGACGAGACGGTGGCGAAAACGAAATGGGACGAGGCGGTGAAAACGCGCGCCGCGGAAATCGCCGCGCGCTCGGACCGCCCGAAGAACGCCAAGGGGATTGCGCTGACACAGCTCGCGCGCAAAATTTCCGGCGATCTCGTCGCCTACCCAAACATCAAGGTCGAAATCGACCGCGCGCGCGGGCTCGCGACCGTTTGCGTACGCGGCCCTGCGAGCGCGGTGCCCGCCTCGACCGAAGCCGCGCATGCGCTCGGCGACCAATTCTGGCCGCTCGCCGCCGCGCGCGAATTGGAAAACGCGATCCTGCACTTGCGCTTCAACGAGCCGAAAATCGGCTTGATCGTTTTTCGGACCGAAGGCGAGGCCAAGGCCGTGCTCGACTTTGATGCCTTCCTCGCGAAGCATCAGGACGACTGGCTGATGCGCGAGATCCGCCACTACATCAAGCGCGTCCTGAAGCGGATCGACGTCACGGCGAAGAGCTTCGTGGCACTTGTCGAGCCCGGCACCTGCTTCGCGGGCACGCTTGCGGAGCTCCTGTTCGCCTCCGACCGCTCCTTAATGCTGATCGGCCAGCGCGACGGCGACAACCGGCCGCCGGCGGCGATCGTGCTCGGCGAGGCGAATTTCGGCTTCTATCCGATGGGCAATGGTCTCACGCGTTTGCAGACGCGTTTCCTCGGCGAGCCTAAAAGCGTCGAGCGCGCTCATAAAAAAATCGGCGCCTCGCTCGAGGGCGCGGAGGCGACCGAGCTCGGCCTCGTCACCTTCGCCTATGAAGCCTTCGATTGGGACGATGCGAGCCGCATCATGTTCGAGGAACGCGTCTCCTACTCGCCCGACGCGCTCACCGGCATGGAGGCGAACCTCCGCTTCGCCGGGCCTGAGACGATGGAGACGAAAATCTTCGGCCGCCTCACCGCCTGGCAAAACTGGATCTTTCAGCGCCCGAACTCGGTCGGCGAGCAGGGCGCGCTCAAACTCTACGGCTCGGGCATTTCGCCGAGCTTCGACCGCGAAAGGATCTGACCATGAACATCGTCAACGTGGATTATGATGGGCTGATCCCCAACAATGTCGGCCTGAATTCGGACACGCGGGTGAAAGCGGCGCTGGAGAAATGGCACCCCGGCTACATCAATTGGTGGCACGACATGGGGCCGGAAGGATTTCAGCAGTCGCTGGTCTATCTCCGCACGGCCGTCAGCGTCGATCCGAAAGGCTGGGCGAAGTTCGATTACGTGAAGATGCCCGACTACAAGTGGGGCATTCTGCTCGCCCCCGAAGTGGAGGATCGCAAGATTCCCTTCGGCGCCCATCGCGGCGAAAAGGCGTGGCAGGAGGTGCCGGGCGAGTACCGCGCGATGCTCCGCCGCCTGATCGTGATCCAGGGCGACACCGAGCCCGCCTCGGTCGAGCAGCAGCGATTCCTCGGCAAGACCGCGCCCTCGCTCTACGATTTGCGCAACCTCTTCCAGGTGAACGTCGAGGAGGGTCGGCATTTGTGGGCGATGGTGTATCTCCTGCAAAAGTATTTCGGCGCCGAGGGCCGCGAGGAGGCGGAAGAATTGCTGCAGCGCCGCTCCGGCCACGCCGACACGCCGCGCATGCTGGGCGCCTTCAACGAGAAGACGCCGGACTGGCTCTCCTTCTTTATGTTCACCTTCTTCACCGACCGCGACGGCAAGATGCAATTGGAGGCGCTGGCGCAGTCGGGCTTCGATCCGTTGTCGCGCACCACGCGCTTCATGCTCACCGAGGAAGCGCACCACATGTTCGTGGGCGAGACCGGCGTCGGCCGCGTCATCGAGCGCACCTGCGACGAAATGAAGAAGGCCAGAATCGAGGACCCCTACGACACGGCAGCCGTGCGCAAGCTCGGCGTGATCGATCTTCCGACCATCCAGCGCAAGCTCAATTTGCACTTTTCGCTGACCCTCGATCTCTTCGGCAACGAGATCTCGACCAACGCCGCCAACGCCTTCCACGCCGGCCTCAAGGGCCGTTTCCGCGAGGACAAGTTGGAAGACGACCACCGGCTGGAGAACGGCACTTACCCGGTGCTGCGGCTGATCGGCGGAAAGATCGCGAAGGAAGAGGCGCCGGCGCTCTCCGCGCTCAATATGCGGCTCCGCGACGATTACGTCTCCGATTGCACCGCCGGCGTCGGCCGCTGGAACAAGATCATCGAGAAACACGGCATCCGCTTCCAACTGAAATTGCCGCACGTCGCCTTCCACCGCCAGATCGGCGAGTTCTCGAAGATCAAGGCCGACATCGACGGCAATATCCTCGCCGACGCCGAGTGGGAAAAGAAGAAGGACGGCTACCTGCCATCGAGCGCCGATCGCGCCTACATCGAAAGCCTGATGAAGCCGGAACTGCAGCCCGGTCAATTCGCGAGCTGGATCGCCTCGCCCAAGACCGGCATCGACAACAAGCCGGGCAACTTCGAATATGTGAAGATCGCGGAGTGACCTGATGCGGGGCATCGTCTCACTGTCACCTCTCCCCGCTCGCGGGGAGAGGTCGACGCCCGAGCATCAGCGAG
>JBGPVT010000199.1:0-3826 GCA_041491825.1 Xanthobacteraceae bacterium
ATGGAATTGCTCGCGGCGATCTCGGCGCTCGAAGCGCTGCCCGATGCCACGCCGGCGGAATTGCACACCGACTCGCAGTATCTGCGCGACGGCATCACGAAGTGGTTGCACAATTGGAAGAAAAACGGCTGGCGCACCAGCGACAAGAAGCCGGTGAAAAACGTCGATCTATGGAAGCGGCTGGAGGCCGCCGCGGAGCGCCACCATGTCGCCTGGCATTGGGTGCGCGGTCATGTCGGGCACGACGAGAACGAACGCGCCGACGAACTCGCGCGCGAGGGCATGCAGCCGTTTCTGAAGCACTAGCCGCTAGATTCGCCGCTCGCGCTTTCTTGCGTACATCGCCGCGTCCGCGCGCGCGAGCGCGGCCTCAACCGTGTCACCGGCCGCAAGCATGGTGAAGCCGGCGGAAAGTCCGAGCTTGAACCGCTTGCCGTTCTGCTCGAACGGTGATGCCGCGATCAAATCCTCGATCGCGCGCGCCTTCGCCTCGGCCTGTTCCGCGCGCAAATTCCACAACAGCACCACGATCTCGTCGCCGCCGATGCGCGCGGCGACGTCCGAGGCGCGCACATGGCCCGAAATCAATCGCGCCATGCGGCCGAGCGCCCAGTCGCCCGCCGCGTGGCCGTGACGGTCGTTCACCGCCTTGAAGCCGTCGAGGTCGAGAAAGAGAAGTGCCGCCGTCGCGCCGTAGCGCCGTACATAGGCAAGCGCGCGCTCGAATGCGCGCTCGAAGCCGCGCCGGTTGAGGAGACCGGTCAGTGGATCCTCGTCGACGCGCGACTCGAGCTCCGCGACGCGCGCCCGCGCCCGTAAGAGCTCCTCCTTCAGCGCATCGAGTTCGGCCGCGAGCCGCATCGGCAACGCGCGCGGCTTTGTGCCCGGTTTCGATTTTGTCGCTGCGTCGTGCTCGCGTTCGCGCGGAGCGGGGCGCGCGCGAACGCGCTTTTCGCCCGCTGGCTTCCGGCGCGCTGCCCGCACGCGGCCCCGATTCATGCCATTAACTCCGTTCTCGGCTAGTGCCCCGAACCCGAAGTTCGCACACACCGTGCCGCAAGGGCGGTTGCGAACTTCGGGTTCAAAGGGGCACTAGAATCATAGAGTGCTAGTGTCCCTTTGATTCCGAAGTTCGTATGAGAGTGTGCGCGAGGCTTACGAACTTCGGAATCGGGACACTAGCCGAAGCATCGCTTGCCAGCCCCCCTTCCACTCCTATAATCCGCTGCTTTCTTGCGCCAGGGGGGTGCCAAAGAATGCCCGCAGGAAAGCGCCCGGTCGCGATCATCATGGGCAGCCAGTCCGACTGGGAAACGCTTCGCTTCGCGGCGGCGGCGCTCGACGAACTCGGCATCGGCCACGAAAGCCTGATCGTGTCGGCGCACCGCACGCCCGACCGCCTGTTCAAATTCGCCAAGTCCGCGCGCAAGAAGGGCTTCAAGGTCGTGATCGCGGGCGCCGGCGGTGCCGCGCACCTTCCCGGCATGACCGCTTCGCTCACTTCGCTTCCCGTTTTCGGCGTGCCCATGAACACGACGGCGCTCGAGGGCAAGGACAGCCTGCTCTCCATCATGCAGATGCCGGCCGGCATCCCCGTCGGCACGCTCGCGATCGGCAAGCCCGGCGCGATCAACGCGGCACTGCTCGCCGCCGCCGTGCTCGCGCTTTCCGACGCGAAGCTTGCCAAGCGCCTCGATCAATTCCGCAGCCGCCAGACCGCTTCGGTCGGCAAGCGCCCGAAGAACTGAGCGGGCGCCATGGCTGGCAATCTGCCCGTGCTCAAGCCGGGGTCGACGCTCGGCATCCTCGGCGGCGGCCAGCTCGGCCGCATGCTCGCCATCGCGGCCGCCCGCCTGGGGCTGCGCTGCCACGTCTATTCGCCGGAACCCGATTCCTGCGCCTTCGACGTCGCCAGCGAGAAAACCTGCGCGCCCTATGACGACGACGATTCGCTCATGCGCTTCGCTGGAAGCGTCGATCTCATCACCTACGAATTCGAGAACGTGCCCGCCGAGTCGGCGGATTTTCTCGTCAGCAACCGCAGCGTGGTCTTGCCGGACCCCGTGATCCTCGCGACGACGCAGGACCGGCTCGCGGAAAAGACCTTCCTCATCGATTTTGGCATCGGCACCGCGCCATTCGCGGAAATCGGCTCCGAGGTCGATGTCTCCGTCGCCGTCGTGCAGATCGAGCCGCCCGCCGTGCTCAAGACGCGGCGGCTCGGCTATGACGGCAAGGGACAGGTGCTGGTGAGGGGGGATAGCGACGCGGCGGCGGCCTGGAAGGAGTTGGGAGAAGTTCCCGCGATTCTCGAAGGCTTCATCGAGTTCGAGCGCGAGATTTCCGTCATCGCCGCGCGCGGGCGCGACGGCAGCTTCGCCGCCTATGACCCGATCGAGAACATTCACCGCGAGCACATCCTGCACCGCTCGTTCGTCCCGGCCGCGGTGCCCGCCGCCGTCGCCAAGGAGGCGGTCGGCATCGCCAAGAAAATCGCCGACGAGCTTTCCTATGTCGGCGTGCTCACGGTCGAGATGTTCGTCGTCGAGAAGGACGGCAAGCATCAGCTGCTCGTCAACGAAATCGCGCCGCGGGTGCATAATTCCGGGCACTGGACGATCGACGGCGCGAGCGTCAGCCAGTTCGAGCAGCATGTCCGCGCGATCGCCGGCTGGCCGCTCGCCAAGCCCCGCCGCTTCGGCAAGATCGAAATGACGAACCTGATCGGCGACGAAATCGATGGCTGGAAAAAGATTCTCGCTGAGCCCGGCGCCGTCCTGCATATCTACGGCAAGCGCGAGGCGCGACCGGGGCGCAAGATGGGGCACGTGACGCGGGTGAAGACGGAGAAATAATTTCGGCTTAGCCCGCCGGCCCCGCCTCCGCCATCGGTTTCATCACCGCGTAGAGATCGTTCTTCGCTTCGAACCCGACGCCGGGAATCTCCGGCATCTTCACCCGGCTATCCTCGATCGGCGTGTCGTCGGCGAAGCCGCCGAACGGCGCGAATACTTGCGGATAGGATTCGTTCCCCCCGAGCCCGAGCCCCACCGCGATATTGAGCGCGAACTGATGGCCGCCATGCGGCACGCAGCGGCGCGGCGACCAGCCGTGCACCGAGAGCATCTCGAGCGTTCTGAGATACTCGACGAGTCCGTAGGACAGTGCCGGGTCGAATTGCAGAATGTCGCGATCGGATCGGAGGCCGCCGTGGCGGATCAGGTTGCGCGCGTCTTGCATCGAGAACAGGTTTTCCCCGGTCGCGAGAGGCCCGTCGTAGTGCGTGGCAAGCACCGCATGCGAAAAATAATCCAAGGGATCGACCGGCTCTTCGTACCACCGCAGCTTCAGCGGCGCGATCGCATCGGCATAGGCGGCGGCTGTGTCGAAATCGAAGCGTCCGTTAGCGTCGACGCACAGATTCTCGCCGCGTCCGCCGAGCACCTTCAGGACGGCCTCGATGCGTTTGAGGTCGGTTGCAAGATCGGCGCCGCCGATTTTCATCTTCACGGTGGAATAGCCGCGATCAAGGTAGCCGCGCATCTCGGCGGCGATGCTGTTGGCGTCGTCGCCGGGATAATAGTACCCGCCGGCGGCGTAGACCCAGGCCGATCCGTCCGCCCTGCCGCCGTTATAGCGATCGGCCAGGAGCTTCCACAGCGGCACGCCTTCCGCTTTCGCCAGCGCATCCCACAGCGCCATATCGAGCACGCCGACCGCCACCGAGCGCTCGCCGTGCCCACCCGGCTTCTCGTTCTTCATCATCGCGGCCCAGGCCTTGCCCGGATCGATCAGGCCGCGCGCATCTTGCAATTCGCGAGCATTC
>JBGPVT010000200.1:0-3824 GCA_041491825.1 Xanthobacteraceae bacterium
CGGCAAGAATTCGACGAGCCGGATCATCTCCAAGGGCATCGCCGCGGCCCATTCCAACAACACCTATCGCGGCCTCGTATCGGCGCACCGCAAGGCCACGGGCGCGCGCAACTTCACCAATTGCGATTCGCTCCTGATCGGTGACAAGTGCGGCGCGCACACGGTGCCCTATATCGAGGCGAAGAATTCCTCCGCCGTGTTCGAGCACGAAGCCACCACCTCGAAGATTTCCGAGGAGACGCTGTTCTATTGCAGGCAGCGCGGGCTTTCCGCGGAAGAGGCGGTGGCGCTCATCGTCAACGGCTTCGTCAAGGACGTGCTGCAGCACTTGCCGATGGAATTCGCGGTCGAGGCGCAGAAGCTGATCGCGATCTCGCTCGAAGGAAGCGTGGGCTGACGGCTCGGCGCCGCGGCGAGAAAATCCTCAAGAGCTAAAGCGGGAACAGAATGTCCTTGTTGGAAGTCAAGAACCTGCAAGCCGAAGTCGACGGCAAGAAAATCCTGAACGGCGTCGACCTCAGCGTAAACGCGGGCGAGGTGCACGCGATCATGGGGCCGAACGGCTCGGGCAAGTCGACCTTCTCCTACGTGCTCGCCGGCCGGCAGGACTACAAGGTCACCGGCGGCAGCGTGCGCTTCGAAGGCGAGGATTTGCTCGCGTTGGCGCCCGACGAGCGCGCGGCGAAAGGGGTTTTTCTCGCCTTTCAGTATCCCCTCGAAATTCCCGGCGTCACCACGATGACGTTCCTGCGCACGGCCGTAAACGCCGTGCGCAAGAAGCGCGGCGAAGCGGAAATCTCGACGCCCGATTTTCTGCGCTTCGTGCGCGAAAGGGCGGCCGCCTTGCACATCGATCCCGAGATGCTGAAGCGCGCGGTCAATGTCGGCTTTTCGGGCGGCGAAAAGAAGCGAAACGAAATCCTGCAGATGGCCTTGCTCGAGCCGAAGCTCTGCATTCTCGACGAGACCGATTCCGGCCTCGACATCGACGCGCTGAAAATCGTCGCCGAAGGCGTCAATAAGCTGCGCTCGAAGGCGCGCGCGATCGTCGTGATCACCCACTATCAGCGCCTTCTCGACTACATCGTGCCGGACATCGTGCATGTGATGGCGAAGGGCAGGATCGTGCGCTCCGGCGGGAAGGAGCTCGCGCTCGAGCTCGAACAAAAGGGCTATGCCGGCTTCGGCGAGGCCGCGTGATGCCATGAATGCGGAAGTGAAGCCGATCCTCACGCCCGCCGAAGAGGCGCTTGCCGCCGCGATCGAGGCCGCGCGCGCGAAGTTTTCGGGTGCGGGGTCGATCGCGAAGCTGCGCGAGCGGGCGGCGACATCCTTCCTTGAAAGCGGATTGCCGCATCGGCGGATCGAAGAGTGGAAATATACCGATCTCCGCGCGCTGATGCGGGAAGCCGCACCGCTTGCGCCGCCGCCGGACAAGGACGCGATCAAGGAAGCAAAGGCGGTCGACCCGTTTCCGGGCGTCGAAGCACGGCGGCTCGTGCTCGTGAACGGCGCCTTCGTGCCGGAGCTTTCGGACCTGAAGGCGCTGGAGCCGGGGCTCACCATCCTTCCGCTCGCTCGCGCACTCGCCGAAGGCCACAAGCTCACCGAGAAAATCGGCGCGATCGCGCCCGATACTTACGACGCGGCGCTCGCGCTCAATACGGCCTTTCTCAACGACGGCGTCATCATCGCGATTGAGCCGGGCGCCAGCATCGAAAAGCCCATCCACATCCTCCATTGCCATGCCGGCAAATCGCCGGTCGCGACTTTCGCGCGCACGCTCATCGTGATGGGAGCGGCGGCCCGCGCGACCGTCATCGAGAGTTTCAAAGGCCCGGACGGCGTCGGCTATCAGGCGAATAGCGCGCTCGAGCTTTATGCCGGCGACGACAGCAAACTCGATTTCGTGCGCCTGCAGGCCGAAGGCGACACGGCGCTTCACCTTGCAACACTGCTCGCCGAGATCGGCGCGCGGGCGAAATTCTCGCTCTATCCGGTCACGACGGGGGCGGCGCTCTCGCGTTTGAGCATTCTCTTGCGTTTTGCGGGCTCGGGCACCGAGGGAAAGCTCGCCGCCGCCAATCTCCTGCGCGGCCGCCAGCATGCCGACACGACGCTTGTCGTCGATCATGCGAGCCCCGGCTGCAATAGCCGCGAGTTGAACAAATCGGCGCTCGACGGCACCAGCCGCGGCATCTTCCAGGGCAAGATCATCGTGCGCCGCGGCGCGCAGAAGACCGACGCCAGGATGGCGACGCATGCGCTCCTGTTGAGCGAAACCGCCGAGTCCGACAACAAGCCCGAACTCGAAATCTTCGCCGACGACGTGCAATGCGGCCACGGCGCGACTTCCGGCGCCCTCGACCAAAACCTTCTTTTCTATTGCCTCGCGCGCGGCATTCCGCGCAAACAGGCGGAGGCGCTGCTCATTCAGTCCTTCGTCGGCGAGGCGCTGGAAATGATACCCCATGAAGGCCTGCGCGAAGCGCTGATGCTGCGCGCTTCCGACTGGCTGAAGGAACGCGGGTGAGCGGCATGCAATCGCATCCGGCGGTCAAGAACGGCTATGACGTCGCCCGCGTGCGCGCCGATTTTCCGATTCTTTCGCGCGAGGTTTACGGCAAGCCGCTCGTCTACCTCGATAACGCGGCTTCCGCGCAGAAGCCGCGCGCGGTGCTCGACCGCATGCGCGAGGTCTACGAACGCGAATATTCGAACGTCCATCGCGGCCTGCATTTCCTCGCCAACGCCTCGACCGAAGCCTATGAAGGCGCGCGCGAGAGCGTGCGCGCGTTCCTGAACGCGAAATCGACGGCCGAGATCGTCTTCACCCGCAACGCCACCGAAGCGATCAACCTCGTGGCGGCTTCTTTCGGCCTCGCCCACATCGGCGAGGGCGACGAGATCGTGCTCTCGATCATGGAGCACCACTCCAACATCGTGCCCTGGCATTTCCACCGCGAGCGCAAGGGCGCCGTGCTCAAATGGGCGCCCGTCGACGAGGACGGAAACTTCCTGCTCGATGCCTTCGAGAAGCTCTTGACGCCGCGCACGAAGATCGTCGCCATCACCCACATGTCGAACGTGCTCGGCACCGTCGTGCCGATCAAGGAAGTGGTGAAAATCGCGCACGCGAAGAACATCCCGGTGCTCGTCGACGGCAGCCAAGCCGCCGTGCATTTGCCGGTCGACGTTCAGGACCTCGGCTGCGATTTTTATGCCTTCACCGGTCACAAGCTTTACGGCCCCTCCGGCATCGGCGCGTTGTACGCGAAATCGCCCTGGCTCGAGGAATTGCCGCCCTATAACGGCGGCGGCGAGATGATCCGCGAAGTCTCCGAAGCCCGCGTCACCTATGCGGATCCGCCGTACAAGTTCGAGGCCGGCACGCCCGCGATCGTGCCCGCGATAGGGTTAGCTGCAGCGATCGATTACGTGCGCTCGATCGGCAAGCCGCGGATCGCCGAGCACGAAAAGACGCTGCTCGGCTACGCCACCGAGCGGCTGTCGCGCATCAACAGCCTGAAGATCCTGGGCCGGGCGCGCGACAAGGGCGCCATCATTTCCTTCGAGATGAAGAACGCGCACCCGCACGACGTCGCCACCGTCATCGACCGCTCCGGCGTTGCCGTGCGCGCGGGCACCCATTGCGCGCTTCCACTTTTGAATCGTTATGGACTGACCGCGTCCTGCCGCGCCTCGTTTGCGATGTACAATACGCGCGAGGAAGTCGACGTGCTTGCCGAGGCGCTCCTGAAGGCGCAAGATTTATTCGCATGATGGACGACAAGACCAAACCCGAGAATTTGGAGGCGGCGCCC
>JBGPVT010000201.1:0-3799 GCA_041491825.1 Xanthobacteraceae bacterium
ATGCCGCCGCCGGGCTCGATGCGGGCGGCGCGCTTCGATGCCGGCATTCACGATCTCATTTGGGACACGCTCTACGCGCCGGCGATCGGCTCGGTGGCGCACGCGGCGGAAAAACTCAACCGGCTGCAGTTTCTCACCATCCGCCGTTACCTGAGCCTGGTGTTTCTCGCCCTCATCCTGCTTCTCCTGGTGCTCGCGCTATGGCCGTGATCCACGATCTCGCCGTTCAGGCCGCGCAAATGACCCTGGTGCTGGCGCTGGCGCCGCTGCTCACCGGGTTCGTGCGCAAGATGAAGGCGCGCCTCATGCGCCGGCAGGGGCCGCCCTTGCTGCAGCCCTATCGCGAACTCGTGCGCCTCCTCGGCAAGGAAGCCGTGCTCGCCGAGAACGCGTCGTGGCTCTTCCGCGCGGTGCCCTATATCGTCTTCGCCACGACGTGGGTCGCGGCGGCGCTCGTTCCGACTTTCGCGCGCGGGCTTCTGTTCAGCTGGTCGGCCGATCTCATCGCGATCATCGCGCTTCTCGGCAGCGCGCGCTTCTTTCAGGCGCTCGCCGGCCTCGATGTCGGCACGAGCTTCGGCGGCATCGGCTCCTCGCGCGAGGTGATGATCGCCTCGCTCGCCGAGCCCGCGATGCTCATGGTCGTCTTTACGCTGGCACTTCTCGCGGGCTCGACCCAGCTCTCGGTGGTCGCGTCCTTCATGGCTTCGAACGAGGTGGGGCTCCGCGTCTCGCTGGGCTTGGCGCTGATCGCGTTGATCATGGTCGCGATCGCGGAGAACGCGCGCATTCCGGTCGACAATCCGGCGACGCATCTCGAGCTCACCATGGTGCATGAGGCGATGGTGCTCGAATATTCCGGCCGTCATCTCGCGCTGATCGATCTCGCGGCGCAATTGAAACTCGTTCTCTACGCCTCCCTGATCGCCTGCGTGTTCGTGCCCTGGGGGCTTGCGGCGGTCGGCGCGGGACCGGAACCCTATGCCTACGGCGTCGCCGCCTATGTCGCCAAGCTCTTCGGCGCCGGATTTCTGCTCGCCGCCTTCGAAATGTCGATCGCGAAGATGCGCGTCTTCCGGGTTCCGGAGTTTCTCGGCGGCGCCTTGATGCTCGGCCTGCTTGCGACGCTGCTCCTGTTCTTTTCGCGGAGCCTCTGATGCGCGGACTCAATTTCGATATCGCGCATCTTCTCGCGGGCTCGCTGGTGCTCGTGAGCTTCATGCAGCTCTATCAGGACCGTCTCACGGCGCTCCTGAACATTTTCGCGCTGCACGCCCTCGTGCTCGCAATGTCGGTCGCCTGGCAGGCTTACGTTCAGGACGCGCCGCATCTCTTCGTCACCGCCGCGCTCGCGCTCGTCTTCAAGGCGATCGTGATTCCGGTGACGCTGCACCGGATCATCGTGCGCCTCGGGATTCACCGCGAGATCGAAACGGTGGGCGGCATCGGCCTCACCATGCTCGCCGGCATCGGCCTCGTCGCGCTTTCGATGGTGGTGATCCTGCGCGTCACGGGAGGCGCCGATCCGTTCGCGCGCGAGGATCTCGCCTTCGCGCTCTCGGTGATCCTGCTCGGGCTCCTGATGATGGTGTCTCGCCGCAACGCCGTGAGCCAGGTCGTCGGCTTCATGTCGCTGGAGAACGGCCTGGTGCTCGCCGCCACCGGCGCCAGGGGCATGCCGCTCGTGGTCGAGATTTCGGTCGCCTTCTCGATCCTGATCGCCTTCATCGTCATCGGCATTTTCCTGTTCCGCATTCGCGAGCGCTTCGACACGGTGGACGTCGGCGCGCTCGATCGCTTCCGCGGAGACCGCGCATGAACTTCGCGGACGAGGCCGTCACCGCCGTGCTCGTCATTCCCGCGCTGACCGCGGCCTTGCTCGCGTTCCTGCCGGACTATCGCGCCGGAGCCGCCGTCAACGTCGCCGCCGCGTTCTTCACCTTTCTCGCGGCGCTGTCGCTCCTATTCCAGCGGCCGGCGATCGGCAGCTATCTCTTCATCGATGATCTCAACAATGTTTTCATCACGCTCACGACCTTCGTCGGCTTCACCACGAGCGTCTTCAGCGCGAGCTACATCGCGCACGAATTGAAGATCGGCCGCCTCACGCCCACCAATCTGCGCTTTTATCACGCGATGTATCAGGCGCTGATGTTCGCGTTGAATCTCGCGCTCATCGCCAACAACATCGGCCTGATGTGGGTGGCGGTGGAAATCGCGACGCTGACGACGGTGTTGATGGTCGGCATCTATCGCACCCACGAGGCGCTGGAAGCCGCCTGGAAATATTTCATTCTCGGCAGCGTCGGCATCGCGCTCGCGCTGTTCGGCACGATCCTGGTTTATCTCGCGGCGCAGCCGGTGATCGGCGCGGGCTTCGATTCGATGGTGTGGACCATCCTCGTCGCGCGCGCCGGCGCCTTCGATGCCGGCATTCTCAACCTCGCCTTCATATTCTTGTTGCTGGGCTACGGCACCAAGGTGGGCCTCGCGCCGCTGCACGCCTGGCTCCCCGACGCCCACGCCGAGGGCCCGACGCCGATTTCCGCGGTGCTCTCGGGTTTGCTCCTGAACGTCGCGCTTTACGCGCTGTTGCGGTTCAAGATTCTGCTCGCGGCCAATCCCAACGCCATCGCGCCGAGCCCGCTCATGGTGATCATGGGCCTCGTCTCGCTCGTCTTCGCGAGTTTCATGCTCTACCGCCGCCGCGACATCAAACGCTTCTTCGCCTATTCCTCGATCGAGCACATGGGCATCGTCACCTTCGCCTTCGGCCTCGGCGGCGCCATCGCGAATTTCGCCGGCCTCCTGCAGATGACCATGCACTCGCTCACCAAATCCGCGATCTTCTTCGCCGTCGGCCACATCGCGCAGGCGAAGGGCACGCAGCGCTTCGTCCAAATCCACGGGCTGTCGGAGAGCAATCCTTCGCTCGCCTTCGCCTTCGCGCTCACGGTGGTGGCGATCGCCGGATTGCCGCCGTTCGGGGTCTTCAAGGCGGAATTCCTGCTCGCGACCTCGACTTTTTCGCGCGCGCCTTGGCTCGCGGTCATTTTCGGATTCGGGCTCCTGATCGCCTTCGGCGCGCTCATTATCCGCTTGCAAGACGTCTTGTTCGGCAAGTCATCGCCCTCCGAAGCGATTCCGGCCACGACCATGTTTCCGCTCTATGCGCATCTCGCGATCGTGCTGGCCGCGGGAATTTATTTGCCGCAATCCCTCGTGCAATGGTTCGAGGCGGTCGCGAAAATGCTCGGGTGAGGGTATGGCGAAACGCGTCGACGAAACGAACCTTTGGCCCCGCGCGGACGTCGACAGGACGGCCTGGGTCGAATGCGCGGAAGCGCTCGGCCGCGGCGAGGGCGAGCTGTTCGCGCTGTTCGCGGAAGTGGATCGCGTGCACATGGCTTTGCGCGGCGCCGGCGACGAGGCGACGCGGATCGTCACGCTGAAAGTGGAAGACGGCCGCTATCCTTCCGTCGGCGCGCATCACGCGCCCGCGATCCGCCTGGAGCGCGCGATCCGCGATCTCTTCGGCTTTGAACCGCAGGGACTTCCCGACGAGCGGCCCTGGCTCGATCACGGCAAGTGGACGATCACCATGCCGCTCGCCGAAAAACGCCGGCTCGCGCGCGAGGTCCTCGATACCGGTTACGCCTTCCTGCCGGCCGAGGGCGAGGGCTTGCACGAGATTCCGGTGGGGCCGGTGCACGCGGGCATCATCGAGCCCGGCCATTTCCGCTTCACGGCGAACGGCGAGACCGTGGTCAGGCTCGAAGAGCGCCTCGGCTACGTCCAC
>JBGPVT010000202.1:0-3792 GCA_041491825.1 Xanthobacteraceae bacterium
AGAGCGCTAACTGCGATGGTTAGCAAGGCTCCTGCAGCTATACCAATAGCGTGATCAACAAATTTTCGGGCGAGAAAAAAAACGGTTTCGTTGATAATTTTTTCTGCCAGCGGAACGCTAATTAGCGGCTGGGACAGAATCATTTCTAAAGCTGCAAGCTCTGCAAGAGTCCCTTCTTTCTCTTCAAAGGTGTTGTCTCGATTCTCTATTACGAGAGACTCCAGCTCTTTAACTTTTTCTCTGAGGGCCTCGATTTCTTTTTGGTGATCAGCAAGTCGAATATACCGATTTGACCGAGTTAGTTCTGGAATGATTTGTTCTAATTCTTCTGCCTTTTCGAAACCGGCCGCCGTCAGTGAACAGTGTATTCCCCCATCTTCGCCGCCACCCAAAAACCAGCTCGCATCAATCAGGCCTTTTTTTTCAAATTCCTTGCAACAAAGACCTATTTGACCGGGTAAAAATCCCAATCCTTCTGATTCTGCTGCGTTTAGAGGCTCAAACATATTCGAAAGTCCGACGCGACGTTGATATCTAAGCATCGCCACCAAGAGCGCATTCTTAAAATCTTTCATTTTCATTTCCAAAACTCCTGCCCCACCGGGGAGAGGGAGAATGAGGCACATAAAAAAAGGGCGCGCGAGCGCGCGTCCATGGGGCTAACGCGGATCGGAAGCCTGACGCCCGCCGCGGCGAGGGCGGTCTTAGCCGAGATTCGAGCGGCGGGGAAGCAACGAATTTCAGCCGTGCCCCATGAATTCAGGCCTTGCGCCGCCTCTTGGTGCGAGCCAACGGCAGCGTGAGAAGATAAGCGGCCATCGCGTAGGAGGGATTGAAAAAGCTGATCGCGAGAGAAACGAGCGCGGCGGCGATGAGCCACAGCAGATCCCTCGCTTTCTCGTTTCGATACCAGGAACGTTTGCCGAGCGTGGGCTCGACCAGAAGACGGATTGCGACGAGTGCCGCGGCGATCGTATTGAGGGAATAGATCCAAATGGACGGGGCGAATTCCGTGTAGCGGCCGACGAGCATGGCCGAAAACGGCATGCAGGCGATCAGGAAGAGGTGAACGAGCGACCAAAAGACGAAGCCACGGCTGACATGCGTCAGTCCGTGCATCAGCCGGGCGAGCGACATCCAGCGGAAGCCGAGCACGAAAAAACTTACGGCGAAGGCGATGAAGTTTCTGGAGAGATCGAGGATTGCCTCGACAAGCTGGTGGCCATCCTGCGGCCTGAAATGCTCCGGCAACCGGATATCGATGATGAGCAGCGTCATTGTGATCGCAAACAAGCCGTCGGTCAGCGCGTCAAGGCGAAATTTAGGGATGATGGAGAGCGGGTGCGGTTTTTTCACGCGAGCTTTCCTCAGGCGGGCTTTTCGGCCCCGAAGGCCATGCGTTGCTGGTTGTGGCCGAAGTTCCGTGCGAGCCGGTTCGCCGAGAAACCGGCGCCGCGCAGGAGATCGAGCATCTCGCGTTCCGAATAGTACGCGAGACCGAGCTCCGCGCGAAGCCGGCGATAGCGCGAGAACAGCGTGCGCGCGAGACCGAGGAAGGCCGCGATCAGAAATCCGTTGGCGGCGGCGAAGCGGAGAAGCGCCTGCGCGTCGGCGGCGGCACTTTGCTTCGGGCCGATGACGTCGGCGATCACGAGCTTGCCGCCGGGCTTCAAGGTGCCGCGCCAGCTGGCGAGCAGGGCTTTGAATTCCTCGCGCTTCAGGTACTGGACGAGGGAATTCGCGACGACGAGATCGAGACAGGCCGCCGGCAGCCGCGCGACCTCGTCGGGCCCGATCACGCGGATCTTTGGCTCGTTTTCGAAGCGGGCGGCGACGCGCGCCCGCACGCTGGGTGCCGCCTCGCACAGGAACAGGCCGCCGCATTTCGCCGCCACCCGATCGGCATGCAGCGCCTCGCCGCAGCCGTGATCGAGCACGCGCGCCTCCGCCGCGGGCAGGAGGCGGACGATGTCGGCGGCGATCGCGCGGTAATGCACGTCGAAATGGCGCGCATTGACGTAGATCGGATGATCGCTGTCCCAGAAGCTGACCCAGTCCTGCATGGCGGTTCCGGAATTTAGTATCCCTCCCCCTCAGGGGAGGGTGGCGGCGAACGGAGTGAGCCGCCGGGTGGGGTCTAGCACAAGGTCACCCCACCCCGGCTCGCAGCCGAACTCGGGTATACCCGACTTCGGCTGCTCGCCGACCCTCCCCTTGAGGGGAGGGATCGGTTAGTTTACGCGCATGCGGTTCACGATCGCCCTGATATGGATTTTGCTTTTTGCCTCGGCGGCCGCTGTCGCCGCGCCGATGCTCATTCAGGGCCGCTGCCACATGGGCGAGTGCTCGTTCACCGAGATCGTGAACACGAAGACGGTCGCCGCGCGCACGGGCGGCGCGCTGGTCGCGGCCAAGGAGCGCTCGGCGGTGGTGAAGGCGCCGGTGAAGAACGGCGAGCCGCAATATAATCTGGTGCAGCCGCCGAAATTCTTCGGCCTTGTCAAGGTGAGCTATGCCTTCTGCTCGACCGAGCGGCCGGCCTTCGTCTTCTACCTCGACGGAAAATTTCACGCGCATGTGCTGAACGTCGGCGATGCGACCGGCGTCTCCGGCTACAACACCGACTCGCACCTGCTGTATTGGGCGATCTGCCATCAAAAAGTGTTGCGGGTCGAGGATCTGGCGGGCGAGGAATTGGCGAAAGAGGCGCTGGCGCTCGGCTATCACAAGGTGCAGGAGGCGGAGCAGGGGCAATTCGAATTCAAGAACAGGCGGAGGATGTTGGGATTTTTTAGATTGTGAGCGGATGACGCGCGCTCGTTCGCGCCCCCCTTTGACCGGAGCCGGCTTCGGTTCTCGTAGAAAAAATATGGCTCCTCCGCTCCTGCAGCTGAAAGACATCGCGCTGACCTTCGGCGGCACGCCGCTGTTGGAGCGTGCGGAGCTGTCGGTTTCCACCGGCGAGCGCGTGGCGTTGGTCGGGCGCAACGGCTCCGGCAAGTCGACGCTGTTGAAAATCGCGGCGGGGCTGGTGGAGCCGGACCACGGCTCCGTTTTCGTGCAGCCCGGCGCCGTCGTGCGATACCTGCCGCAAGAGCCGGATCTCTCGGGCTTCGCCTCCACGCTCGCCTACGTGGAAGCCGGTCTCGGCCCGGATGAAAGCCCGCACGTCGCGAAACACCTGTTGGAAGAACTCGGCCTCACCGGCGAAGAAGACGCCGCGCAGATCTCCGGCGGGGAAGCGCGCCGTGCTTCGCTCGCGCGGGTGCTCGCACCTTCGCCCGATATTCTCCTCCTCGATGAGCCGACCAACCATCTCGACCTCACCGCCATCGAATGGCTGGAGCGCGATCTCGATGCGCGCCACACGGCGCTGGTGATCGTCAGCCACGACCGCCGCTTTCTCTCGAACCTCTCGCGGAGCACCGTCTGGCTCGATCGCGGCGAGACGCGGCGGCTGGAGCGTGGATTTTCCCATTTCGAGGAATGGCGCGACACGGTGCTGGCGGAGGAAGAGCGCGATCAACAAAAGCTCGCGCGCAAGATCGTCGCCGAGGAGCATTGGCTGCGTTATGGCGTGACGGCGCGGCGGAAGCGCAACATGCGCCGGGTCGGCCAGCTGCAAGCGCTACGCGAGCAGCGCCGCAGCTGGCGCGCCACGGCCGGCGACGTGACCATCACCGCAGGCTCAGCCGGGCTTTCCGGAGCGCAAGTGATCGAAGCCAAAGATATCGGCATGAGCTTTGAGGGCCGCCCTATCGTCAGCCATTTCTCGATCCGCATCCAGCGCGG
>JBGPVT010000203.1:0-3768 GCA_041491825.1 Xanthobacteraceae bacterium
CGAGGTTTACATGACGAAGACGGATTTTTTGAAGTTGAACGAGCGCCAAAAAGAATCGAGCGGGCAGATTTTCGCCAATCCGCGAAATTCGGCCGCCGGCTCCTTGCGCCAGAAAGATCCGGCGGTCACCGCCTCGCGCCCGCTCGGTTTTTTCGCCTATGGCTGGGGCGAGATCAGCGAGATGCCGGCCAAAACACAATCCGGCATGATCGAATGGTTCGAGAGCTGCGGCTTCAGAACCAATCCGCTGACTCGGCTATGCCGGTCGGTGGATGAACTGATCGCGTTTCACCGCAGCATCGAAGAGCGGCGTGCCAAGCTCGACTACGATATCGACGGCGTCGTTTACAAAGTCGACCGCGTCGACTTCCAGGAACGGCTGGGCTTCGTCGGTCGGGATCCGCGCTGGGCGATCGCGCACAAGTTTCCGGCGGAGCAAGCGATCACGCGGGTCAAGGATATTTTGATCACGGTCGGCCGTACCGGTACGCTCACGCCCACCGCGCAACTCGAACCAGTCGGCGTCGGCGGCGTGATCGTGCAGAACGCGACGCTGCATAACGAGGATTATATCCGGGGCATTGGCGGCAACGGCGAGCAGCTCCGTGGGGGTCGTGATATTCGCATCGGCGACACCGTCATTATCCAGCGCGCCGGCGATGTCATCCCGCAAGTGGTTGATGTGGTTCTCGACAAGCGGCCGAAGTCGGCCAAGCTCTATCCCTTCCCGACGAAATGCCCATGCCCGCTGCATACCAACATCGTGCGCGAGACGACCGCGACCGGCGAGGAAGGCGCGCGCGCCCGTTGCACCGGCGAGTTCGCTTGCCCATTCCAAAAAATCGAACATCTGAAGCTCTTTGCCTCTCGCCGCGCCTTCGACATCGATGGCCTCGGCGAAAAGCAGATCGAGTTGTTTTTCGAAAAAGGCTGGGTGCAGGAGCCTGCCGATATTTTCACGCTCGAAGAGCGCAACAAGAAAATCAAACTCGAAGATGAAGAAGGCTTCGGTGAAATCTCGGTGCGCAATCTGTTCGCCGCGATCCGCAACCGCCGTGAGATCGCGCTCGATCGTTTCATCTACGCGCTCGGCATTCGACATGTCGGCGAGACCACGGCGCTCGCACTCGCGCGCGGCTACGGCTCGTGGAAAGCGTTTCACGATGCTTGTTTGAAGGCGGTCAAGGGCGATGAAGAAACGATTGCCGAAATGGACGCGCTCGACCAAATCGGCGAGACCGTGATCGAAGCGGCGAAAGCCTATTTCGGGGAGAGCCACAATCGCGGCATCGTCGAGCGGCTCACCAAGCAGGTGAAAATCCTCGACGCGGAGAAGCCGCGGGCCGACAGCAAGGTCGCTGGCAAGACGGTCGTGTTCACCGGCACGCTGGAGAAGATCACGCGTGACGAGGCGAAGGCGATGGCCGAACGCCTAGGGGCCAAGGTCGCGGGCTCGGTGTCGAAAAAAACCGATTACGTGGTGGCGGGACCGGGCGCGGGCTCCAAGCTCGCGGAAGCGAAGGAGCACGGCGTCGAGGTGCTCTCCGAGGACGAGTGGTTCAAGCTTGTCGGATGAGCGGCGCGGTCGCGGCCTCTAACCACGTGCGTGTCTTGGCGTCGACAAGCGGTGCGATCACGTCGCGCACGCGGGCGTGATAGCGGTCGAGCCAGCCGAGTTCCTCGAGCGTGAGATGGCTCGGCAGCACAAGCCGCCGGTCGATCGGCGCGAGCGTCAGCGTTTCGAAGGCGAGCAATTTTTTCTCCGCGCCCGCGGGCGGCGGCGCCGGAACGATCAGCACGAGATTTTCGATGCGGATGCCGTAGGCGCCGGCCTTGTAGTAGCCGGGCTCGTTCGAAAGCACGATGCCCGCCTCCAACTTCGCGGTGCCGAGCTTCGAAATCCGCGCCGGGCCTTCGTGCACCGACAGATAGCTGCCGACGCCGTGGCCGGTGCCGTGGTCGTAATCGAGCCCCGCGGCCCATAGCGGCGCGCGCGCGAAGGCGTCGATCTGCGCGCCGGTGGTGCCTTCGGGGAAAATGCTCCGCGCGATCGCGATATGGCCCTTGAGCACGAGCGTGAAGCGTTCGCGCATCTCATGGCTCGGCTCGCCGATGGCGACGGTGCGGGTGACGTCGGTGGTGCCGTCCTCGTACTGCGCGCCGGAGTCGATCAGGAACAATTCGCCAGGCGAAAGCCGCCGGTTGCTCTTCTCGGTCACGCGATAATGCACGATGGCGCCGTTCGGGCCCGAGCCCGCGATGGTGGGGAAGGAAATATCCTTGAGCTTGCCGGTGTCGCGGCGGAAGGTTTCAAGCGCCGCAACCGCGTCGATCTCGGTGAGCTTGCCGCTCAGTGCCTCGCGGTCGAGCCAGGCGAGAAAACGCGCGAGCGCCGCGCCGTCGCGCCGGTGCGCTTCGCGCATGCCGGAAATTTCGGTTACGTTCTTGACCGCCTTCAGGCGGAGGACCGGATCCGCGCCCTTCGACACGACGCCGCCGGATTTCTCCACCGCATCGGCGAGTTCGCTCGAGGCGGTCGCTTGATCGAGCCGGATCGTACGACCGCCGGCCGCGATTTTTCTCAGCGCAACGATGAACTGGACCGGCTCCTCAACGGCGGCGAACCTGGAAAGCGCGTCGCGCACCGTATTCGAAAGCTTGCGCCCGTCGATGAAGAGCGACGGCCTGCCCTCGCGCGGCACGATGGCCCAGGAAAGCGGCAAGGGCGTGTGGGCAACGTCGTTGCCGCGAATGTTGAAAGTCCAGGCGACTGAAGCCGGATCCGACAACACGGCGGCGTCGAGCCGCTCCTCCTTCAAGACCTCGCGAATGCGCGCGAGTTTCGCTTCGCTCGTTTCGCCGGCGTAACGCAGATCATGCAAGACGACCGGCGAGAGCGGTGGCGCCGGCCGCTCGGCCCAGATCGCATCGACCGGGTTGGATTCGGCGGGGTAAAGCTCGGCGCCCGCCTTCTCGCAGGCTTTCTTCAGCTTCTCGACGCCGTCGATCGTGGTGCGCGCGGGGTCATAGCCGAAGGCGGTACCCGATTGGAGGTTCTTCGCGATCCATTCCTGCGGCGGATGCTCGATCACATGTTCGATCGCGAATACGTTTGGGTCGATCTCAGCGCGCGCCTCGATCGTGTAGCGGCCGTCGACGAAGAGCACGGCCTTCTCCGCCAGCACCACCGCGACCCCGGACGAGCCGGAAAAGCCGGTAAGCCAGCCGAGCCGGTCCTCGCAGGCGGGCACGTATTCGTTCTGGTGCTCGTCGGCGCGCAATACGATGAAGCCGTCGAGCTTGCGCTTGGCGAGTTCCACGCGCAGCGCCGCGACGCGCTCCCTTGCTTTCGAGGGATCGGTCTTCGCGTCGAAGGTTTGCAGCCTCGCTTCGAACATCGTGGTGTTCTAGGACTGGCGTTGAAGCGCGTCCATGCCCGCTGTTTTTCGGCATTTTCGCGCGCCGCGCCCTCGCCAAACGGGGTCCGCGATGCCATTTTGTTCTCGAAGAGATTCGCGAAAGAGTTGAATCGTGGCCGAACCGCTGAAGCGCGACCGCTCCGACCCCATCGATCCGCCCGCGCCGCGGCCGGGCGGGATCGCCGCGCGTGCGCGCGCCACGGCGGGCAGCGCCTATCTCGAAGGACTGAACCCCGAGCAGTTGCAGGCGGTCGAAACGCTCGACGGGCCGGTGCTCGTGCTCGCGGGGGCAGGCACCGGCAAGACGCGCGTGCTGACGACCCGCATCGCGCACATCCTCGCCACCGGC
>JBGPVT010000204.1:0-3713 GCA_041491825.1 Xanthobacteraceae bacterium
AAAATCGAGACTACAAGCGGGGCGGTGCATGACCGAGTTACGCAAGAGGTCGCGACCGTTCGGTGTCGTTGTTGTGGACGGCTCCACCGCCGACACCCCGGATGCCATCAATGTGGTTGCTGTGGAAATCCTTGCCGAAACTGCAATGTCCGTTATTGGCACATCGCTGCATTCGCTGCACCGCAAAAAGTTTGGTCGCTATTGGGTGTACAGCGGACTTTGCAGCCCAGCTGAAGCACGTTTATGAGTTCACGCACTAGTCAGTCGCCGGTCGGCGAGATGCGGAATTCGAGCACGTCGGTGCGCGCGCGCAGCCGCTCGGCGAGCCTTTTCGCGTTCTCGACATCGATCGTCTGGATCGTCATGCGGTACTCGAACACGCGGCCATCCTCGTCGAGCCGGTAGCTCATATTGGCGACGGAAAATCCTTCCGCCGCGATCAGCTTGCGGACTTCCTCTTCCGGCAGCACGTGGTCGCGGGCGAAGCGGATGACGTGATGGGCATAGAACTGGGTCGGCATTTTCGCCTCGATCCAGCGGAAGGCCGAGAGCGTGCCGAGCGTCGCCAGCGTCGCGAGCAAGGCCGGAAAGTAGAAGCCGACGCCGTAGAGAATGCCGAGCGCGGCCGTGATCCAGATCGAGGCGGCGGTGGTGAGCCCCCGCACCGAGAGCCCTTCCTTGAAGATCACGCCGGCGCCGAGGAAGCCGATGCCGGTCATGATGCCCTGCGCCATGCGCTGCGGATCGGCGCGGATCGTGTCGGGCAGCGCAAAGGGCAACCAATCCGATTGATAGACGGTGATCATCATCAAGACGGCCGAAGCGAGACAGACGAGGGCATGGGTGCGGAAGCCCGCCGGCCGCCCATGGAAACTGCGCTCGAGCCCGATCAGGCTGCCGGCGATCCAGGCCGAAGCGAGGTGGATGGTGATTTCGAGATAGTGCGAAGTCGGCATGCCGAAGCCATAAATGTTGCGCGCATGCTTGTCGAGCCGAAAGCAAGTTTCATTCTGACAAAAATGCCGCGATCGATCCGGTGCGTGAACCGCAAAACGTGAGCCGTGCGATGCGTGACAAGCGTGGTCGGCGGGCCTAGTTTGGCCCACGTGAACGAAGCGGTTCCCTTGGCCCGCCTGCCCACCGCCGCCGACGTCGAAGACGCCGCTCGGATGCTCGCGAATGTGGCCGTGCGCACGCCGCTCGTCTCGAACGCGGCGCTCGACGAGATTACCGGCGGACGCGTGTTCCTGAAGGCGGAAATCCTCCAGCGCACCGGCTCGTTCAAGTTCCGCGGCGCCTATAACCGCATCGCGCGCATTCCCGAAAACGCACGCGAAGGCGGCGTCGTGGCCTTCTCCTCGGGCAATCACGCGCAAGGGGTGGCGGCGGCGGCGAAGCTCTGCGGGCTTCGGGCCCTCATCGTGATGCCCCGCGACGCGCCGGCGGCGAAAATCGAGCGGACGAAATCGCACGGCGCCGAAATCGTGTTCTACGATCGCGACCGCGAGGACCGCGAGGAAATCGGCCGCAAGCTCGCGCGCGAACGCCATGCGATGCTGGTGCCGCCGTTCGACGACCCTTACGTCATCGCCGGCCAGGGAACGATCGGCTTTGAAATCTGCGAGGACTTGTCGGCGCAAGGGCTCGCGCCCGACATCGTCATGATGCCGGCCTCGGGCGGGGGGCTTGCCGCCGGCATTGCACTGGCGGTGAAGGAGCGCCATCCGGCGGCGCGCATCTTGACCGTCGAGCCCGCGGGCTTCGACGATCATGCGCGCTCGTTCCGCGCGGGCAAGCGCGTGCGCGGCGCGCATGACGCAAGCTCGATCTGCGATGCGCTCCTGATGCCCGAGCCCGGCAAGCTCACCTTCGAGATCACCCGCCTTCTCGTCGGCGAAGGGCTTGCCGCCACCGACGACGAAGTGCGCGCGGCCATGCGCTTCGCCTTCAGCGAATTGAAGCTCGTGGTGGAGCCGGGGGGCGCGGTCGCGCTCGCGGCGTTGCTCGCCCGCAAGATCGACGCACGCGGCAAGATCGCGGTCGCGGTGCTCTCGGGTGGGAACGTGGACGCGAAGCTGTTCGCCGAGACGATTGTCGGCTGAACTCAGCCGGTGGCCGAGGAAAGGTCGGAGAACTTCTTCAGGCCGCCCTCCCGCGCCGCCTCGAACAGCGTCTCAATCGCCCGGTCGAGCTCGGCCGTCCGCCCTTGCAGGTCGCGCGAGAAATCGAGCACCGACTTCGAAGCCTCTTGCGTCTTGAGAATTGCGTCCTCGACCGTCTTCAGGGCGTCCGACACCGTGGAGGCGTTGGCGGCGGTGCGGCCGGCGCTCGCCGTGATGCTTTCGGTCGCGCTGGTCTGCTCGTTGACGGCGGTCGCGACCACCTCGACGATGGTGGCGATCTGGTCGATCGATTTTCCGGTGCCGGCGATCTCGGCGACCGAGAGCCGCGTCGCTTCCTCGACGACCGCGATTTGCTTGCTAATTTCTTCCGTTGCTTTCGACGTCTGCGTCGCCAGCGACTTCACCTCGGATGCGACCACGGCAAAACCGCGGCCCGCCTCGCCCGCGCGCGCGGCCTCGATGGTGGCGTTGAGCGCCAAGAGGTTCGTCTGTGCCGCGACATCGGCGATCAGGTTGACCACCGAGCCGATCTTGCTGACGGCGTCGGAGAGCGAACGGATCGCGGTATTCGCCCGCTCGGACGATTCGACGCCTTCGCGCGCCATCGCCGCGCTTCTCGACGCCTGCGTATGAATTTCCGCGATCGAGGTCGTGAGTTGTCCAGTGGCCGCGGCCATCTCGCCGGCGTTCTGCGAGGTATTGTCGGCGGCCTTGGCGGCGGCATTGGCGTTCACGGACGCGCCTTCCGCAAGGCCCGAGAGCTTGGTCGAGGCGTCGCCGAGCGAGGTGACGGCGCTGCCCACGGTGTGCTGGACGTTCTTGGCGGCAACGCCGAAATTATCGAGCGCCTTCGCCAATGCCTCACTTCGCTTCTTGGATTCGCGAAACGCGAGACTGTAGTGGATCGAGATCGAAGTGGCGGAATCGAGCGCGAGAATGCGAGACACCGTATCGACGAGACGCAACGCATGGCTTTTCGATTGGAAACGGCGCGCCGCGACCAGATGAATAAACTCCGAAAGCAGGGATTGGGCGACGCCGGAGCGGCTCCGCATGTCGTGGCCGAGTTTGACTTCGGCTTCGACATGATCCTTGCAATCCTGGACACATTCTTCGTCGAACGGATTGCAAAAAATCCGCTCGGTATATTTCAGGATTAGCTGCTTATAAGGGCTGTCGCCGCGGTTTAGAATCTTGTCGGCGAGATAGGGCGCGCCTTTGCGGACCACTTCGTAGTGGCGCTCGATAATCGCGTCGAGCTCGGGCCCGAGAATGTCCCAGGCTTCATGGCGCAGCGCCAATGTCTCAGCGTCGATCTGATAAAGCGTCAGACCCACTTGGTAGGCGGGATGGACCGGCATTTTTCGTCTGCGACGAGGTTGTTCTATGGGCGTTTCGCCGAGTCTTGCGTTTATCCAAATAACAAACCGTTAACCTCGTGCCCGCGAAAGCACCCGTAGATTCCCTTATGCCGGCGGGCTTTCGCTCAGGAAAAAAGCGCCATTCGCTCGGCGGGCGAAAGCGCTTCGATGGCTTCCCGCAGCCGCGCGGAAAGCCGCGACGGCGCCGGCGGCGGGACGGGCGCAGGCG
>JBGPVT010000205.1:0-3711 GCA_041491825.1 Xanthobacteraceae bacterium
CGCGTCCGCAATCGAAGGCCAAGAGCGCGAAGCCGAAAGCCAAAGGACCGTCGCTTCTGTTCGCGGTCGCGCAGACCACGGTGCCGGTCGTGGGCTCCGGCCAACTGTTTCCCGTCCGCCGCATCTATTGCATCGGCCGCAATTACGCGGCGCACGCGCGCGAAATGGGCTCGGACCCGACGCGCGAGCCGCCGTTCTTCTTCCAGAAGCCGACCGATGCGGTGCAGGTGGTGCTGCCGGGCAAGGCCGCCGACCATCCCTATCCGCCCCTCACCAGCAACTATCACTACGAGGTGGAGCTGGTGGCGGCGTTGAAATCGGGCGGCAAGAACATTCCCGCCGCCAAGGCCCTCGATCACGTCTACGGCTACGCCGTCGGCCTCGACATGACGCGCCGCGACCTGCAAATCGGCATGCGCGAGCAGAAGAAACCGTGGTCGCTCGGCAAGGGCTTCGACCACGGCGCGCCGATCGGACCCATCCTTCCGGCGGTCAAGATCGGCCACCCGTCGAAGGGCGCGATCTCGCTTTCCGTCAATGGCGTGGAAAAGCAGAAATCGGATCTTTCCAACATGACCTGGAGCGTCGCCGAGCAGATCGCAAAATTATCCGAGGCGTTTGAATTAAAAGCCGGCGATCTCATCATGACCGGCACGCCGGAGAATGTCGGCCCGGTCGTTCCCGGCGACGTGATCGTGTGCAAGATCGCCGGCCTGCCGGATCTGTCGATTCGCATCGTCAAAGCATGATCCCGAAAAAGCCTGCCCCGGACTTGATCCGGGGTGGAGACCGGTTTTCGGAAAAGATCATGCTTCAGCGAAAATGTTAGGGACGCCTGCAGGTCACCATAAGGCGATAGCGCTGCAACCATCCTTATTTTTGCCCGCTCTACGGCGCAGAAACCGCCGCATGCGCATCCTCGCTTCGCTCGCGATCACGCTGATGCTTTGTCACGCCGCGCTCGCGCAACTCGTGCCGCCGCCGGCGCCGTCATCGTCGGTGCCGCCGCCGCCGGAACATCAAGCGGAGCCGCCGCTCGCGGACCCGGTGCCGCCGATGCTGCCCGCGCTGCCGCAGCCGCCTTCGCCCGAAGCGACGACTCCGACCAATCCGTTACAGCCGCCGCCGACCATCGAGGTTTCGCCTTCCCCGGCTTCGGCGCCCGCTCAGCCCTTGCCGCCGGCGTCACCCTCGACGCCGCCGCTGCAAGAGAAGTGAAATTGATCGCGGACGAGTTGAACAAATAGCCGGACGCTCGGACGTCCGGGTATCGCGGCCAATTATTTCCGGAGCGAACCGATATAGGCGGCAATGTCCGCCGCTTCGTTGCGGCTCAGTGCGCGGTCCTGCATTTGCGGATGCGGCAGCAGCAATGACGCTGACAATTCGCGCGCATTGAAATTCGGCCGTTGCGCGATGCTCGCGAACGGAGCGGTAAAGACGAATGTGCTCGGCTGATCGGGCGTAACTAGATGGCAACCCGAGCACCAGCGGTGCGCGAGATCCTTTCCTCTGGCAGCATCCGCGGCAAAGCACTCGCTCCCGCCCAGCACGAGAGCCGAAAGGATAAGGATTGATTTTCCGATGTTTCGCATTTTTCCTCGCCGTTATTTCTTCTTCATGCTCAAGATATAAGCGATGACGTCGTCGGTCTCATCCTGCGTCAATCGATAGTTTGGCATCCTGTCGTGGCTTGTCTCAAGAAACACCTTTAACGACAGCGCCGTCGTCGACGGCAAATTGGCGATGGCGTAAAAGTCGGGCACGCTGTCGATGACGACCACATTCGAATCGATCAGGTGACAGGCGGCGCACCAGCTTGTCGCGATTTGTTTTCCCGAGTTTACGTCGCCAGGCAAATCCTGAGCAAAAACGGGTGAAATTGTTCCCCAAGCGAGGCCAATGGCGATAACCCGCAGCCATGCAAAATGATGCCTTTTCATCTTTGGATGAGAGCATGATTCCGGATTGAGAGCCATTGAACTAGATCAATTCCATCATCCGCTTCGGATGTTAGGCTATAAATCATGAAAATAACGCTCGGTTTTGTCTCCGCGCTACTGTCATGGATGACAATAGCGCTCCCGGATTCCGCCTTGGCCGAAGAGGTGGGCGGGCTTGTGTCGGCCGGACGCGAGTTGGTTTCCAAGCACTGTTCCGCTTGTCACGCCATCGCCGCCGATGACGTCAGCCGGCATCCGCAAGCGCTGGCTTTTCGTACGTTGGGAAAACGCTATCCGATCGAATCGCTGGAAGAAGCTTTGGCCGAGGGAATCTTTACCGGCCACGAAGATATGCCCGAACTCCAATTCCAGCCCCGGGATATCCAGGCCGTGATTTCTTATCTGCAATCCATCCAACAAAAGTAAAGCTCGGTGCCTACGGCTTTTGCGGCTGCATCCGATCTTCAACCTTGAAATATTTTCTGGCGTAAGCGACGAGTTGCGCGTCGCTCGGATGATCGACCGTTTCGACGCCGACGATGACGCTCATCAGTTTGGGATCGTGGTGGTGAATGTGCTTGACCAATTCAGTCTTCGCATTGGCGGGCCCGGTTATGAGCACCGCACCGGCGTCCGCGACCGATTCAGCGGCTGCGTGAAGAAAGTTGTGATCCTCCGCGGCGTGCCCGCTGCCGATGGAGTTCGCCTTGTGGTGGATGTGCCGGGTCGGACGATCCGGGTGTAAAACGAGCTGTTCGACGTCCGTCGGGCTGAAATGGAACACGCGCGCTTCATGATGATCGATCCAGATGACGGCGTGATAATGATGCTGGCTCATGCAATAAGTCCTTTTCTGGCAATTGCGACAACTTGGCGCTAAGCCCGACAAATACCACATCGGTTCAGCCGGATGATGCGCTGCAGCGCGCAACCAAGGCATGCATCGAAACGGCTACCGCGCTCTGCTAGATTGGGGCAAACAAGCCCAAATTCGCGGGAGGATAGCGATGGCGTATTGGATCCGCTTCGAAAAGGACGGCAAGCCCGGCTTCGGCACGCTCGAAGGCGATACGATTTCCGTGCATTCCGGCGACCTATTCGCGGGCGCCAAGGCGACCGGCGACAAGCTCGCGCTCAAGGACGTGAAGGTGCGCACGCCCTGCGAGCCTTCGAAAATGGTTTGCCTGTGGAACAACTTCCATCAGCTCGCCGCCAAGAACGATTTTCAGCGGCCCGTCGACCCGCTCTACTTCCTCAAGGCGCCGAATGCCTATCATCCGGCCGGCGAGCCGATCCGCCGTCCGCCGGCCTATGACGGCCGCATCGTCTACGAGGGCGAGCTCGGCGTCGTCATCGGCAAGAAATGCTCCAACATCTCCGAGGCTGAGGCGAAGGATTACATCTTCGGCTACACCTGCGTGAACGACGTCACCGCCGTCGACCTGATGAAGAAATTTCCGACCTTCGATCAGTGGACGCGGGCGAAGAGCTTCGACACCTTCGGCGTCTTCGGCCCGACGATCGCGACCGGGTTGGACCCGGCGAAGCTTGTCATCCGCACCATCCTCAACGGCAAGGAAGTGCAGAACTATCCCGTGGCGGACATGTTCTTCCCGCCCTACAAGCTCGTCGCCGCCGTCTCCAAAGATATGACCTTGATGCCGGGCGACGTGATCGCCTGCGGCACCTCGCTCGGCGCCGGCGTCATGGCAAGCGCTCATAACGTCGTCGACATCGTCATCGACGGCGTCGGCGTACTGTCGAACAC
>JBGPVT010000206.1:0-3708 GCA_041491825.1 Xanthobacteraceae bacterium
ACCAGCACTTCGATCGCCTGCGGCTGGTCGCCCTTCGGCTCGAAGGGCGAGACGAGATTGAATGGCTTGCCGCCCTCGAATTTTTGCGGGCGCTCGGGCCGGTGGGGGACGAAATCGGCGCCCTTGAATTCCGGCCGGCCCGTTTCCATGAGCCGCTGCAACGCCTCGGCGGAGGCGAGCGCGCCGGCGGAGGGAACGTAATCGTCCTCGGGCTTCTGGCCGGGCGTCTCGGCCAGGCGCGGATCGGCGGCGGTGACCGGCGAATCGGTCTCGAAATGCCGCTGCGGCCGCTCCGCCATGCCGTGATGGGTGCCGCGCGCGGTGCGGTAGGGCTTCTGGGCTTTCGGCATCCGCCCAATATGGACATTCAGCCGCCTGGATGGAAGCGGCGAAAGCGGGGATTTTGCCTCCCCGGCTTTGTCGGCTGAAAAACGGTTGTTCCCAAAATAAAAAACCCCCCGCTTCGCAGCGAGGGGTTTTTGAATCGGTAAAATCTCGCGTCAGAGCCCTTTCAGCAGGACGCCCGCAAGCAGGATGAGATAGGCGATTGCGAGCAACCATACGGTGTACGGAGAGATAAAGCTGATCGATGCCACCCAACCGATGACTCCGAGGATGAAGATGATGATCGACAGAATTGCGGTGTTCTCTTTCGGAGCCGTTGTGCGGAAATTGAACCCTGAAGAAGACCGACGTTTGGCCATGGATTGCCCCCTGTTTGTTGGCGTAACGGACCAATGCCGGCGCAAGAATCACGCCGGCACCTGAAGCCGGCATTTTGTCACGATTGGGCGCGGATTGCAGCCGGTTTTTTTGGCGGCGTTTAGGGCGGGGTCCCGTCCGCGAGGTTCAAGGAAACGCGCTTGATGTCGCGGTCCGGCGCGTAGTCGCCGACATGAAAGCCGAGTTGCTCGCATAATTTCAGCATCTCGGCGTTGTCGGCGAGCACGAGCCCGAAGATCGTCTTCAATCGCGCCGCCTCGGACCACTCGATCAGCCGCCGCATCAGCAGGCGGCCGAGCCCGCGCCCCTTGCAATCGGAGCGTACTATGACGGCGTATTCGCCGGTGCCCGGGTCGTCCGCTTGCCGGTGCAGCCGCACGACGCCCAGCATCTTGCCGTCCGTCTCGTCGATCGCGATGAAGGCCATCGCCCGGCTGTAATCGACGTGGGTGAGCCGCGCGATGTGCTCGTCGCTCAACCCGCTGACCGCTCCCAGAAAGCGCCGGCGCGCGTCCTTGAGGTTCTCCGCGGCGATGAAGTCGGGATAAAGCGTTTCGTCCTCGCCCTTGATCGGGCGCACGAATACGCGGATTCCGTCCCGCAGGCGCTCATGGCGTTCCCACTCCGCCGGATAGGAACTCATGACGCGTTTCCCTGGCCGGGCTCACGGCGATTTTGGCACCGGAGCGATCCTAGAATGACGGCAGCCCGGCGTTCAATCGCGTTCTAGAGCATCATGCTTGAGGTTGAATCGACGCGTGTCCCTGACATTTTCCTTGAGCATGATCTTGTCCGAAAACCGGTTCCCACCCCGGATCAAGTCCGGGGCAGGCTTTTTCGGGATCATGCTCTAGCTGTTCTGCTCGTAGCCCACGATTTTCCAGGCGCCGTCCGCCCCCTTGCCGTAGCAAAGCTTGTCGACCGCGAGCGGCTGAACCGCATCCACGTCCACCCAGCCCGTCTTGCCGGAGGGCAGCAGCAACTGGAAATGCGTCGGCAAGGGATTGTTTCCGAGCGGCTTCGTGGGCGGGTGGGTGGCGGCGATCGGCATCGCGAGCCTCGACACCGTTTCGACCGCGCCGCCGTTGCCCGGTTTTTCGGTGAGGGTGATTTCGCCGAGGCTATAGACCCACTCGGAATCCTCGTCCCCGTTTTCGATCAATTCGATCGCCTTATCCATCGCTTCGTCGGAGACCGGTTCCGCGCTCGCGGGCCCGCACAGCACGCCCGGATTGCCCTCCATCCGGAACAGCGCCGAGCCGGAGGCGGTGTCGTCGAGCGTCTCCCACAGCTGGTTTTCGGGATTTTGGTTGTCGCTGTCGTGGCCGAACTGGCGGAAGCCGAAGGCGACCTTGAAATTGTGCGGTGCGTCGCGGGTCTTGTCGAACTGCTCGCTCGGCTCGCCGTTGGCATTCCAGAAGAAAGTCGGTCCGATGAGTTCGTAGAGGAGCCCGACGTTCCGGCGTTTGATCGCGTCGGCGAGCTGCTTGCGCATGGCGTCGAGCGCGGGCTCGGCTTTCGCCTCGGCCGGAACCGCCACCCTCACTTCCGGATAGGGCGTCTTCTTGATCGCGGCCGCGGGCACCGGCGCCAAGGCGATCGCGGCTGCGAGAAATGAGGCGGCAAGGGAACGCATGGGCTTCTCCGGGCTTCGGTTTCGGTGCCGCTAGGGCGGAATTGTGGCGCAGAACAAGATCGGCGCGGGCAAAGGACGACCGCCCGCGCGGCTTTCGCGAATCGCTTGCGATCGCCGCAATTTATCCGGTCTGGCCGGAAAAGCAGATTGATGGGAGATTGATGCGGCGATCATGGCACTTTTTCCCGATCGCGGAATTAGGGTTTTCGGCGATGCCCGTGCTTCTCCGCAATTGGCTCTCTCGCTTCGCGCTCGCGATCCTGGTCGCGGCGGGCTCCTCGGCGTTCGCCGAGCCGCCTTTGCGGCGGAGCGATCCGGCGCTACAAATGCGGGTAAGGGCCGCCTTGCCGCGGCAGCCGCAATTGCTGCAAGCAGCACTTCATGCGCTCGCGCCGCAGCGCCCGGGCGTGCGCGATCTCTATTTCGTGGGCTTCGCCGGCTATGGCGACCAGGATGTTTTCCGCAAGGAAGTCGAGCACGTCCGCGAGCTGTTCGACCGGGAGTTCGGGACGCGCGGCCATTCGCTCGTGCTCGTCAACAGCGCCAGCACGCTCGATCGCTATCCGCTCGCCACCTTTGAGAATCTGAAAAGAGTTCTCGCGGCGCTCGGCAAGCAGCTCGATCCGAACGAGGACGTGCTGTTTCTGTTCCTGACCTCGCACGGGGGCCCGCGAAGCGGCTTCGCGGTGCAGCTCAACGGGCGCGGATTGGGCGATATCGCGCCCCGGCAGCTCGCCGGCGCGCTCGCCGCCGCCGGCATCAAGAACCGCGTCGTTCTGATTTCGTCGTGCTTTTCGGGCCAGTTCGTGGCGCCGCTCGCCAACGACGACAGCCTGGTGATCACCGCCGCGGCGCCCAATCGCTCCTCCTTCGGCTGCACCACCGAGGCGGAATGGACCTATTTCGGCAAGGGCTATTTCCTCGACGCGCTGCCGAAGCGGAAGAAGTTCATCGCCGCCTTTTACGACGCGCAAAACCTGGTGGCGGCGCGCGAGGTGTGGGACCAGGTACCGTCCTCGAAGCCGCAGATCTCGATCGGTGCCCACATCGCGCGGGTGCTCGAAGAACTGGGATATTGATATCGCCGCTTATTTCGCCGGCACGATGTGCAACACCTTGCCGTCGCGGGCGTCGGTGAGGAGCCACAGCGTTCCGTCCGGCGCCTGCCGCACGTCGCGAATCCTCAGGCCGAGATCGCTCAAGAGCCGCTCCTCCTTGACGATCTTTTCGCCGTCGAGTTCGAGCCGCTCGAGGTGGGTGAGGACGAGCGCGCCGACGAAGAGATTTCCCTTCCAGCCGGGAAAAGCATCCCCGGTATAGAAGGCCATGCCGGAGGGCGCGATCGAGGG
>JBGPVT010000207.1:0-3703 GCA_041491825.1 Xanthobacteraceae bacterium
AAGTCGGCTAAAGCCGACTTGGGTGGCGGCGATCCGCTCGCGTCGATATCCGGCGGCCGCCTGAAGGAACTGCGAAGGCAGCGCCGCCGGCTCGGCGAGCTGGGCGTTCTTGCGCACAAACGCGTTACGCAGGAACCGGAGTTCGGCGCCGCGATCGAGTCTTATCTTACGCTCGAGGCCGGCGGCTGGAAGGGTAGAACGGGCGGCGCCGCCCGATCGCAGGCGGCGACGTGCGAATTTTTGCGAACCGCGGTTCTCGCGCTGGCGGCGGAAGGCAAGGCGCGGATCGATCTCCTCGAGCTCGAATCGAAACCGGTCGCCGCCGCGATCACGCTTTTTTCCGGCGGCCGCGCGTGGTTCTGGAAGACCGCCTATGACGAGGATTACGCCCGCTTCTCCCCCGGCGTGCAGCTCGCGCTCGATCTCACCGAGGAGTTGGGCCGGGAGGCGGAAATTTCGCTGGTCGATTCCTGCGCCGTCGCCGGCCATCCGATGATCGATCATCTGTGGAGCGATAGGCTCGCGATCGCCGACTGGATGATGCCGCTCGCGGGCGCCGGCGGTATGGAGCTTGCGGCCGCGGTTGCGGCGGAAAAAATCCGCCGCCTCGCGATCAATGGGCTCCGCGCCGTTCGCGAAATCGCGCGGGCTTAAAGCTGGAGCATGATCTTTTCCGAAAACCGGTTTCCACCCCGGATCAAGTCCGGGGCAGGCTTTTTCGGGATCATGCTCTAAGCCTTCTCCCGTAACAGCCGCCGGATCACCTTGCCGGTGGTGGTCATCGGCATCTCGCCGACGAAGGCGACCTCGCGCGGATATTCGTGCGCGGAGAGCCGCGTGCGGACGAAATCCTGAATTTCGACCGCGAGCGCGTTCGAGGGCGCATAACCCGGCTTCAACTGCACGAAAGCCTTGACGATTTCGGTGCGCATCGGGTCGGGCTTGCCGATGGCGGCGGCGAGCGCGACCGCCGGGTGGCGGATCAGGCAATCCTCGATCTCGCCCGGCCCGATGCGGTAGCCCGCCGAGGTGATCACGTCGTCGTCGCGTCCGACGAAGCGCACATAGCCCTCGTCGTCGGCGACGCCCTGGTCGCCGGTCGTCATCCAATCGCCGATGAACTTGTCGCGCGTGGCGTCCGGCCGCTTCCAGTATTCGAGGAACATCACCGGATCCGGCCGCTTCACCGCGATCTGGCCGAGCTCGCCCGGCTCGCAGGCGCTGCCATCGGCGCGGATCACCGCGACCGTGTGCCCCGGCACCGGCTTGCCGATGGCGCCGGCTTTGCTGACGCCGATCGCCGCCGCGGAAGCGAGCACCAAGTTGCATTCGGTCTGGCCGTAGAATTCGTTGATGGTGAGCCCGAGCGTCTCCCTCCCCCAGGCATAGGTTTCTTCCCCGAGCGATTCGCCGCCGGAGCCGAGCGTACGGAGCCGAAGTTTTTCCCGCGGCTTGCCCGCCGAGCGCAGCATGCGGAGCGCCGTCGGCGGGATGAAGGCGTTGCGGACTTCGGCTTCCGCCATCAACGCGAAGGCTTCAACCGGATCGAACTTGTCGAATTTTTTCGCCACCACCGGCACGCCGAGCGAGAGCGCGGGCAAAAGCACGTCGAGGAGGCCGCCGGCCCAGGCCCAATCGGCGGGCGTCCACATGCGATCGCCGGGCTGCGGCATGAATTCGTGCGGCAGCTCCACCCCCGGCAAATGCCCGAGCAGCACGCGGTGGCCGTGCAGCGCCCCCTTGGGCGGGCCGGTGGTGCCGGAGGTATAGATCATCATGGCGGGGTCGTCCGGCGACGTGTCGACGGGCGTGAAGGATGAAGAAGCCCGCGCGAGCGTTTCGCGGAATCCGAGGGCGCCGTCGCCGGCGCCGTCGATCGAAAGCACGAGCTTCAATGCGGGGAGCTGGTCGCGGATCTCGGCGAGCTTGACGAGGCCGGCGGCGTTGGTGATCACGGCGCGGGCGTCGGAATTCTCGAGCCGGTAAACGAGCGCCTCGACGCCGAACAGGATCGCGAGCGGCAACGCCACGGCGCCGAGCTTGTAGCTCGCCAGATGCGAAATCGCGGTCTCCGTCGTCTGCGGCAGGATGATCGCGACGCGGTCGCCGCGTTTCACGCCGTTCGCTTTGAGTGCGTTGGCGAGCCGGTTCGAATCCTGCATCAGCCGTCCGTAGCTGACGGCCTCAAACCCCTTCGGCTGTTTGACGACGAGGGCGACGCGATCGGGCTCGTTCGCCGCCCATTTGTCGCAGGCATCGACGCCGATGTTGTAGCGCGCCGGAATTTGCCAGCGGAACGCCGCGACGAGTTTGTCGTAGTCGCGAATTTGCGGCAGCATCCGGCGTGCCTTTAAATCGCTTTCCGTTGAATCACCGCGAGCCCCTAATATTTTTGCTGGAGCATGATCTTTTCCGAAAACCGGTTTCCACTTTTCGGGATCATGCTCTTTTGCCGGAGCATGATCTTTTCCGAAAACCGGTCCCCACTTTTCGGGATCATGCTCTATCGCTCGTCGGGCTCGGCGAGTACCAGCGCCCAATAGACCTTGTATTTCGACTTCGGCGCGTAGGCGGTGGCGATTCCTATTTTCGTGACGGCCGGCATCAGCATGTTTTTGTTGTGGGAAGGGGAGTCGCGCCAGCCGGAAAACGCCTCGGCGAGCGTTTGATAGCCGGCGCCGACGTTTTCCGCCGCGGCCTTTGCATTGAAACTCACCGCCTGCAGCCGTTGCTTCAGGCCGCGGCCGCCGGGGTCGTGCGTCACCTTGTCGATCTTGGCCATGGCGCGCGCGTGCTCCTCGGCCATGCGGGTCAGGGTCGGGTCGAGTTCGACGACGCCGAGGCTATTGTTGCGGCGGTAATCAGAGATCATGGATGCCGCTGCGACGCCGTCCACTTTGGCCTCGGGTGAGGCGAGGTTTTCGTAAAAGGAGGGCTTGGTGGTCGTTTCGGTGCCGCAGCCGGCGGCGAGAAAGGCGAGCGCCAAAAGCGGCAGGCTTCGCAATAACAAAGTCATGGCTGTCGTCTTCCGGCCTTGCGGGGGCACTGTTTGCGACGGGGAAAAGGCAGAAGAAAGACCGCCCGTTCGGCCTGTTTGCCCGCTCATTGCTGCTGGAAGGGCATCTCGACCCCCTCCGTCCGGAAGCTTTGCAGGATCGCGAAATAAAGATCGCTTCGCACCGTGGCGGCGAAGCCCACATTGGTGATGATGCAGCGCAGCTCGAATTCGAGCGCCTTCTCGGCGAAACCCAGCAGCAAAACGCGCGGCGCCGGCTTTTTGACCACCTGCGGATGCCCGTTTGCGGTGGCGAGCAAAATCTCGCGCACTTTCTCGGGGTTGGAATTGAAGGCGACGCCGACTTTCACATTGGTGCGGCCGCTGGTGTTGAAATGCGTCCAGTTCTTGACGACGTTGGTGACGAGCTCCGAATTGGGGATGATGACGTTGGCGTGTTCGAAGGTTTCGATCTCGGTCGAGCGCACGCTGATTCGCCGCACATAGCCTTCCTCGCCCTTCACCACGATGATGTCGCCGACGCGGATCGGCCGCTCGGCGAGAAGAATGATGCCGGAGACGAAATTCGAGACGACCGATTGCAGGCCGAAGCCGATGCCGACCGATAGCGCCCCGGCGATCAGCGCGACGTTCTGCAGGTTGATGCCGAGCTGGCCGAGCGCGAGAAGGCCCGCGGCGATGACGCCG
>JBGPVT010000208.1:0-3664 GCA_041491825.1 Xanthobacteraceae bacterium
CCGCCGTCCAATCGAGCGGCCGCGGCTTGCGCGAGACGATCCTGATGGCGATTTCGCTCATCGGTCTCGGCATCATCCCGCTTGCCTACATCGCGAGCAATTTCGAGAGCGCCCGGTTCCGATTCCTGAGCTTCGCCGACCGTCCCTTCGTGCCGACGCTCGCCTGGCTCGGGGCTTTCGTGTTCGCGACCTCGCTCTGGCTGTTCTACCGGACCCATAAGGACCTCGGCCGCAATTGGTCGGTGAGCCTCGACATTCGCGAAAGCCACAAATTGATCACCACCGGCGTCTACGCGCTGGTGCGCCACCCCATGTATTCGGCCTTTTGGCTGTGGGCGGTGGCTCAGGCCCTGCTTTTGCCCAATTGGGTCGCTGGGTTCGCCGGGATCGTCGGATTCGGCACCCTGTTCTTCGGCCGGATCGGGGAAGAGGAGCGGCTGATGTGCGAGGCCTTCGGCGACGAATACCGCGCCTATATGCGCCGAACGTCGCGGGTTTTACCGGGCCTTTATTAAGGTAAGTGGCTTTCGTGCAACAGCTTTCCACAATCTTGCAACGCCGCAATTGCGGTCTGGCAAACCGCTATTCGTTTATTCTAAATATTCGTTCGATAAATATTCGTTCGATCGGAACGGCTCTAGGGACTTCGTTCAGCATCATGTCGAGACTTTCGCGGATTGCGATCACGACCCTGGCGATCGCAATGGCAACCACGATTGCCGGTGCGGCCGGTGCCTGGAGCCAGACCAGCGAGTTTGCGCCCCAGCCGGTGCGACCCGCTGCCGCTCAGCCCGCCGCTGCCCAGCCGACCGTTCAGCCAAAGCCGAATCAACCGCTCGCCCAGTCGGCTTCGAAACAGCCGGCCGCTCATCCCGCCCCCGCGCATAGCGCCGCCGTTACCACCACGACCGCGAGCGCGGATACGGGCCGGCCCTATGTTTATCTTTTGCGCGGCCTCCTCAACGTGTTCTCGCTCGGCATGGACGATCTCGCCGCCAAGATGCAGCGGCGCGGGATCGCGGCCGGCGTCTACGAATACGGCCAGTGGGAATCGCTCTGCCAGGACGCTGCCGCGCGCTGGCATTCGTCGAGGACGCAGATCGTCGTCGTCGGCCATTCGCTGGGCGGCGACGCGGTGATCTACATGGCGAACCGCCTCGGTCAGATGGGCATTCCCGTGGCGCTCGTCGTCGCCTTCGATCCGGTGCATCCGGTCCCGTTGACCGGCGGCACCACCGCGCGTTTCGTCAACCTTTATCAGTCGAACAACGGCTGGGGCGCCGCCGTGCCGCGCGGCGCCGGCTTCCACGGCGAGCTTTCGAACGTCGATCTGCGCACGCGCGGCGATATCAGCCATACCTCGATCGACAAATCCGCGCGCTTGCATGAAATCGTGATCGGCCGCGTGCTCGGGCTTGGACGTCCGGCGGCGCCGAAACCCGTCGTCGCCGCTCCCAGGCCCGGCGATGCCGTTCCGTCCTCTCCGGCGTCGGCGCAAGCGCCCGCCGCGGCCACGGCGACCGCGCCGCCGTCTTCTTCGGATACGCTCCGGCCCGTGCTTGCGTCGCCGCCTTCGCGCCCCGCTTCGCAAACTCAGTAAGCCCCCCGCCGGAGCTGCACGGCCGTAAGCGCCTCGCTCAGGCGATCATCGCTTCGTGCGCTGCGGGGAAGCGATGTGATATCGTAGCGCCGGAATATCGGGGGCTCGTGGTGAAGGGCGGCATGGGAGAAGAGCGATGAATGTCGCGAACCATGCCGGTGCCATCACGGCAGCACTGCTGGCGCTTGCCGCCGCCGCGGTGCCGCTCGCGCGCGCCGCTCGCGGTCCGTCCATTTTTTATGGGTTGTGCGTGCTCGTCGCCGCCGCCGCCGCGGCTTCCGGCGCGCTGGCGCTATGGAAGGGCGGAATCTCGGTCGTTTCTCTCCCGATCGGGCTGTCGGAAACCGGCATCAGCCTCCGCCTCGACGCGCTTTCCGCGACCTTCATCGTGATCGTCAATGTGGCGATCGCGCTCGCGAGCCTTTACGCGCTGGGCTACGGCCGGGAGGAAAAAGAGCCGGCGCGCGTGCTGCCGTTTTACGCCCTCTTCGTGCTCGGCATGAATCTCGTGCTCGTCGCCGACGATGCCTTCTCCTTTCTCGTCGCCTGGGAATTCATGTCGCTTTCCTCCTGGGCGTTGGTCTTGCGCAAGCACGAGGAGGAGGAAAACCGCCGCGCCGGCGCGCTTTATCTGGTCATGGCCTTCATCGGCGCGCTGGCGCTGATTTTCGCCTTCGGCGTTATGGCGGCGGGCGGCGGAAATTATCTCTTCGATGCGATGCGCGCGCACGCGCTCACGCCGTTTGAGGCCGCCGTCGTGCTTCTCCTGGTGATCATCGGGGCGGGGTCGAAATCAGGCCTCGTGCCGCTGCACGCGTGGCTGCCGCCGGCGCACGCGGCGGCGCCCAGCCACGTATCGGCCCTGATGAGCGGCGTGATGACCAAGGTCGCGGTCTACGGCTTCATCCGCATTGTTTTCGATCTGATGGGCGCGCCCGCGCCCTGGTGGGCCATGATCGTGCTGGCGCTGGCGGGAGCGACGACGGTGCTCGGCGTGCTCTACGCGCTGATGCAGCACGATCTGAAGCGGTTGCTGGCCTATCACACGGTCGAAAACATCGGGATCATCTATATCGGCCTCGGTCTCGCGCTCGCCTTCAAGGCGCACGGCTTCACGCGCGCCGCCGCCCTCGCCGCGACCGCGGCGATCTTTCACGTATTCAATCATTCGGTGTTCAAGAGCCTTTTGTTCTTCGGCGCCGGCGCCGTGCAGAACGCGAGCGGCACCCGCGACATGGAAAATCTCGGCGGGCTGATCCATCGCATGCCGCAGACCGCGTTCGCTTTTCTCATCGGTTGCGCCGCGATCTCGGCGCTGCCGCCGCTCAACGGCTTCGTCTCCGAATGGATGACCTTTCAGGCGATCTTGCTGAGCCCTGATCTTCCCGAATGGGGATTGAAGTTGTTGGTGCCGGCGGTCGGCGCGTTGCTCGCGCTGTCGGCGGCGCTCGCCGCCGCCTGCTTCGTGAAGGCGTTCGGCGTCACCTTTCTCGGCCGCCCGCGCACGCGCGCGGCGCGTGAAGCCACGGAAACCGACCGTTTCTCGCTCGCCGGAATGTTCGCCCTCGCTACGCTCTGCCTGGCGGCCGGAATCTTCTCCGGCGTCTTCATCGACGCGCTCGCGCCCGCCGTCGGCCAGATCGCGGGCGACCGTATGCCGGTGCAGATGTCGCAGCCCTGGCTCACGCTGGTGCCGGTGGCGGAAAGCCGCAGCTCCTATAATGGGCTCCTGGTTTTCCTCTTCATGACCTTCAGCGGGTTTTTCACGGCCTTCGTCATTCACGCGCTCGCTTCGAAAAAGGTCCGGCGCGGGCCCGCCTGGGATTGCGGCTTCCCGGACTTGAGCCCGGCGACGCAATACACGGCCTCGTCCTTCGCCCAGCCGATCCGCCGCGTGTTCGGCACGGTCGTGTTCCGCGCCCACGATTCCGTGGAGATGCCGCCGCCGGGCTCGATGCGGGCGGCGCGCTTCGATGCCGGCATTCACGATCTCATTTGGGACACGCTCTACGCGCCGGCGATCGGCTCGGTGGCGCACGCGGCGGAAAAACTCAACCGGCTGCA
>JBGPVT010000209.1:0-3642 GCA_041491825.1 Xanthobacteraceae bacterium
ACATGAAATCGGTTTTTTCATTTGGGATCTCCTTCCCGATTTCGCCCCGACCCGAGTGAGCGTCTTAGCTCGCTCCGATAAAAATAAAACTGCACCCCCTACAGCGTTCCAGTCATTGATTCATATCAAATGAAATCGTTTTCAACCCAATCAGCCGCAGCATATCTGTCTTACAGTCCAACGATGCCTATGCCGATCATGCGAATGAAGCAGGAAGTCGGCTGTTGGTAGATCCTGGGAGTGCCGCTCGCCACGAGAGGCGGCTGCTGACAGTTCCATCGCGGGTTCAGAAAGCCGTCCGATGGTGTGTTTATAAATTCGCGCGCTAGCGCCCTTCGCGCGCCCAGGCCGCGGCGACGCCGGCAAGCAGGATCAACAGTCCCGACAATCCGGCGAAGAGCGGAAACAGCCCGAGGCCGCGCAGCACGCTGGCCTCGCGGAGCTTGAGCCCGAGCCAATCGGAGCCGGCGAAACGCTCGCCCGAGCGCACGCCGACGATGCGCGGCGCCGGCGCGCCGAGTTCCGAGATGCGCCAGACGCCGCCGCCGGTGGCGCTCGCGAGCGGCTCGATCACGGCTTTCGTGCTCGTCACCTCGGCGAATTCGCGCGGATTGATCGGCCCGACATTGAAGAGCGCGGTGAGCGTGCCGTCGCTCGCGCGCCAGAGGCCGAGCTCGGAAGCCGGCGTCGCCGCGCGATAGACGCCGGGCTCGGCGAGCGCGAGACCGATCGCGCGCGTTTTGCCCGACGGCGTCGTCACCGTGACCGGCACCGCCTCGTCGAGCATGGTCCGCCGCTCGATCGAAAGATCGCCGCCCTGCACCGAAAGCAGGAGCCGCTCTTCCTCGAGCTCCGGTTGCTTCATCAGCCAGTGCGACAGGCGCCGCAACAAATCGAGATGCGGGCCGCCGCCTTCGAAACCTCGCGCCCACAGCCAGATGTGATCGGAGAGGAGAAGCGCCACGCGTCCCTCGCCGTAGCGCGACAGAACCAGGAGCGGATTGTCGTTTGGCCCGTTCATGACCGCGGTGCCTCGCTCGGCGCGGGCGTTGATCAGACGGAACCAGTGGCTCCAATGCGGCGGGTCGAAATCGGCGCCCGGCAGCGTGCGGGTGACCGGATGGCGCTTGCCGGCCTCGGTCAGGCGCGGCTGAAACGCCGTCTCGGTCATGTTGCCGGTCGGCTCCGCCGGCAGGATCGATTCGAGCGGCGAGTGGAAGATCGAATTGGCGCTCGCATAGTCGGAGCCGGCGGCGACCAGCACGGCGCCGCCCTCGCGCACGTAATTCACGATGTTATCGAAATAGATGATCGGCAGCACGCCTTGCTGGGCGTAGCGGTCGAAAATGATGAGCTGAAACTCCTTGATCTTCTGCTGGAACAGCTCGCGCGTGGGAAAGGCGATCAGCGACAATTCGTTGATCGGCGTGCCGTCCTGTTTCTCCGGCGGCCGCAGAATGGTGAAATGCACGAGATCGACATTGGCGTCGGACTTGAGCAAGTTTCGCCAGGTGCGCTCGCCGGAATGCGGCTCGCCCGAAACCAGGAGCACGCGCAGCTTTTCGCGCACGCCTTCGATCGTCAGCGCCGCGCGGTTGTTGAGTGGGGTGATCTCGCCTTCGAGCGGGGCCGCCTCGATCTCGACGATGTTGGCGCCCGCATGCGCGATCTCGATCTGCAGCTGGGCGGGCTCGCCCGCGATCACCGCGGGGCGGGCGACGACTTCGCCGTCGAGGCGCACGGTGACCTCGACGCGCGCGCCCTTCGGCGCGCCTTCGTCCTCGACGCGATAGCCGATCGTCTGTTTTTGCCCGACGATGCCGAAGCGCGGCGTCGCGGTGAGCGCGACGCGGCGATCGCGTTCGCCTTCGCGGCCGGTGATCAGTGCATGCACGGGCGCCGCGAAGCCGAGGACGGAAGCGTCGGGCACGTCGTGGACCCGGCCGTCGGTGACGAGGATCGCGCCGGCCACCCGCTCGGGCGGAACGTCGGAAAGTGTCGCCCCGAGCGCCGAAAACAGCCGCGTTCCCTCGCCCTCGCTGTCATTGCCGCTGGCATCGACCGTGCGCACTTCGAGGCCGGGGATCTTCGCGAGCTTCTCCGCCAGCGCCGCGCGCGCTTCTTCCGTCACTTTCTCGCGGTCGCCGAAGCGCTGGCTCGCGCTCTTGTCGATGACGAGCGCGACGACCGAAGAGAGCGGCTCGCGGTCCTCGCGGGTAAAGGAAGGATTGGCAAGTGCGAGCAAAGCGAGCGCCAGCGCCAGCGCGCGAAGAAAGGAGCCGCGCGAGCGCGAGAAAATCAGCAAGCCGGCGACCCCAAGCGCCGCGATCCCCGCCGCCAGCAGCACGGGCAGGGGAAGCAGCGGATCGAAGGCGAATCCGTATCCCATGGCCGATTCCTACTGGCCGAGCCGTTCTAACAGCGCCGGCACGTGCACCTGATCGGCCTTGTAGTTGCCGGTGAGCACGTACATCACGATGTTGACGCCGACGCGGAAGGCGAACTCGCGCTGGCGCGGCTCGCCCGGCGTCAGCGGCAAGAGCGGCTGGCCGTCGGGGCCGACCGCCCAGGCGCCGGCGAGATCGTTCGACGTGATCAGGATGGGCGAGACGCCATCGCCCGCGCGCGCGGGCCGCGCCTCGGTTTCCGCGCTCGCTTCCGGCAAGGCTTCCACCCACAATCTTCCGTTGCCGTAGCGGCCGGGAAAATCGCGCAAGAGGTAGAACGATTTCGTCAACACATGGTCGGCGGGCACGGGCTCGAGTTCGGGGATGTCGAGGGCCGACAGAATTTCCCGCAACTTTGCTAGCGCTGGCGAAATCTCGCCGCCGCGCATGGGCAGGACCGTGAGCGCATCGCGGGTATCGAACACGATGGTGCCGCCCTGTTTCATGTAGGCGTCGATGCGCTCAAGCGTCGCCGCATTGGACCTCGTCGTGGTCGTCGCGATCGGCCAGTACAGCATCGGGAAGAAGGCGAGTTCGTCTTTCGCCACGTCAACGCCGATCGGATCGCCGGGCTCGAGCGCGGTGCGTTGCGACAGGAACTGCGAAAGTCCTTCGAGGCCGGCGCGGCTGATGGCGTCGATTTCCTTGTCGCCGGAGATCACGTAAGCGAGCCGCGTCTGCGTGGTGGCGCGGAGCGCGAAGTCGTCGGCCGGATTTTGTTGTGCCGCTTTCGGCGCCGCGCCCTGCGTCGCCGCCTTCGGTGCCGCCAACGGTGCCACAGCCTGCGCCCAGGCCCGGTCCGCGGCCGGCGCCAATACGATTGCGAAAGCAAGCACGGCCGCCGCCCGGCGCCAATTGAGCCGCGTCCATCCGCCCGCAAGCACGAAGACGATCAGGGCGTCGGCGGCGAGCAAGGTCAACACGCCGATCAGGGCGGCGGCGCGGAGATCGGCCGGCTCGCCCTGGCGATAGGGCTCGATGCGTGCGCCGATCGCCGAAAGATCGAGCGGGGCGAGCCGGTCGCGCGGCGCCAGCGTGTTCACGGCGACGAGGCCTTCCTGCGGGCCGTAGAATCCCGGCGGATGATCGAAGACCGCCCGCCCCTGGTAGTCGGCCGGGATCGGCCGCGCGGTCGGCCCCGGCGCCGTGAACACGCCGTAGCCGTCGAGCAGCCGGCTCGGCGCCACGGTCGGCG
>JBGPVT010000210.1:0-3618 GCA_041491825.1 Xanthobacteraceae bacterium
CGGGGTGCGGAAATAGGAGAAGTGCTGCGAATATGAGCGCCGCGAGACGGCCGACTCGAAGGATCACGTCCATTTTCCGATCTTGCTCGTGCATCGCTTCAGCGGTGCATCGAATAATACTCGCGATTGGGTTCTTTTGCGGTCGCGCTGGAGATGCGGTTCGACATGGCGAAGAAGCCCGCCACCGCCGCGATATCCCAGATGTCGCGCTCTTCGAGCCCGGCCTTGCGCAAGGCTGCGCGGTCTTCCTCCTCGATCAGCCAAGGCGTCACCGTCAGCTTCCAGGTGAAATCGAGCATGGCGCGCGTACGGGCGTCGAGTTTCGCCGCGCGATAGTTGGCGACCAGGGTTTCGGCAAGCACCGGATCGCCGGAAAGCCGCCGCACGGCGGCGCCATGCGCGACCAAACAATAGTGGCAATGGTTGGCGCAGGACACGACGACCGCAATCATCTCCCGCTCGAGCTTGGAAAGCCCCGAGGGCGCGAGCATCAAGTCGTCGGACATCGCGACAAACGCCTTGAGCTTGGCGAGATCGAAGGAATAAGCGTGCAGCACATTGGGTACGAAGCCGAGCTTCTCCTCGCACTTAGTGAAATAGGCTTGCATCGCCTCGTCGAGCGGCCCGGGCGCCAGCTCGAGCGCCATTACTCGCCCTTGCGGCGCCTTCTTCTCGGCCATGGCCTTCTCCTCAAGTCCCGTGCCGGATCAGGCTAGCAGCCACGATCCATTTCGAGAATGCCAGGTCTCGACAGCGCGACTGATCCGGTCGAACCTGCCGCCCGTATGAATTCCGGCCGGAAAGATCGACGATCCGCCCGCTCCGCCTCGCGTTTGGCGATCGCAGGCTGGGTCCTGTTCGACTGGGCCTGCCAGCCGTTCTTCACGCTCATCATCACCTTCGTTTACGCGCCCTATTTCGCGTCGGCGGTGGTGGGCGACCCGGTGCACGGTCAGGCGCTTTGGGGTTTTGCCACTGGGGCTGCGGGCATTTTTATCGCGCTATTCTCCCCCGTGCTCGGCGCCATCGCCGACGCCACCGGACGGCGCAAGCCGTGGATCGCGACCTTCGGGGTGCTTCTGGTCGTCGGCTCGGCGTTGCTCTGGTTCGGCAAGCCTGGCGATCCCTCGACGATTCCGATCGTGCTCATTGCCTTCATCGTCGGCGCGATCGGTGTCGAGTTCGCCACCGTATTCAACAACTCGATGATGCCGAGCCTGGTGCCGAAGGAGCGCCTCGGCCGGCTCTCGGGGCTGGGCTGGGGCATGGGCTATGTGGGCGGGTTGGTTTCGCTTGTGGTCGCGCTCGGTTTCCTCGCGGCGAATCCAGAGACCGGAAAGACACTGTTCGGCCTCACGCCGCTGTTCGGCCTGGACCCGGTATTGCGCGAGGGCGAGCGGGTGACCGGGCCGCTCACCGCGCTCTGGTTCATCGTCTTCGTGCTGCCGCTGTTCCTGTTCACGCCCGACGGCGCGCCCGGGCTGCCGCTATCGCGGGCAATCGGATCGGGCTGGGCGGCGATCCGAGAAACCTTCCGCGAAGCGCGCCGTCACCGGAACCTTGGGCTCTTTCTTCTGGCCAATATGATCTATGCCGACGGGCTGGTGGCGCTGTTCGCCTTCGGCGGCATCTATGCGGTCGGCACCTTCGGGTGGCACACGATCGAGCTCGGCATTTTCGGAATCCTGCTCACGATCACCGGGACGATCGGCGCGATCGCCGGCGGCTGGCTCGACGACCATCTGGGATCGAAGCGGGTGATCCTCGGCTCGCTCCTGCTTCTGCTGCTCGCGACCGCCACGATTCTTTCCGTCGAGCGCGACAAGATTCTGTTCGTGATAGCGGTGGCGCCGCCCGCAGCCGGCGGCGGTCTTTTCGGGAGCGTTGCCGAGAAACTCTATGTCGCGCTTGGACTCTTGATCGGGATCGCGGCGGGCCCGCTGCAGGCGGCTTCGCGAACGCTTCTGGCGCGACTCGCGCCGCAGGAAAAACTGGCTGAATTTTTCGGCCTGTTTGCGCTTTCGGGAAAGATCACGTCGTTCGCGGCGCCGACATTGGTCGCGACGGTGACGGCGCTGACCGCGAGCCAGCGCGCGGGGGTATCGGTTCTGCTCGCTTTTTTCGCCGCCGGTGCGCTTGTGCTCGCGCGGGTGCGGATCAGTGGCGGAAGTGCCGGACGCCGGTGAAGACCATGGCGATGCCGGCCTTGTCGGCGGCGGCGATCACTTCCTCGTCGCGGATGGAGCCGCCCGGTTGGATGACGGCCGTGGCCCCTGCTTCGATCGCTGCTAAGAGTCCGTCGGCGAAGGGAAAAAAGGCGTCGGAAGCCACCACCGAGCCTTGCGTCACCGCTTCCTTCTTTCCTGCCGCCTTTGCCGCATCGAGCGCTTTCAGCGCAGCAATGCGCGCGGCGTCGACCCGGCTCATCTGGCCGGCGCCGATGCCGACCGTGGCGCCGTCCTTGGCATAGACGATGGTGTTCGATTTCACGTGCTTGGCCACGCGGAAGGCAAACTTCAAATCCGAAAGTTCGCGCGCGGTCGGCGCGCGCTTGGTCACGGTCTTGAGCGCGATATCGTCGATCGAGGCGTCGTCGCGCGATTGCACGAGCATGCCGCCGGCCACCGACTTGAAAACGATCCCTTTCGCGCGCGGATCGGGCAGGCCGCCGGCGAGCAGGAGCCGTAAGTTCTTTTTATTGCCGACGATGCGGATCGCCTCTTCGCTGGCGTCGGGCGCGACGATGACTTCGGTGAAAATCTCGACGATGGCGCGCGCAGCTTCGGCATCAAGGGTGCGGTTCAGCGCGACGATCCCGCCGAAGGCTGAGACCGGATCGCAGGCCAGCGCCTTCTTGTAGGCGTCGAGCAGCGAGCCGCCTTCGGCGACGCCGCAGGGATTGGCGTGCTTGACGATAACAACGGCGGCCGTGCGCTTGGGGTCAAACTCGGCGACGCACTCATAGGCCGCGTCGGTGTCATTGATGTTGTTGTAGGAGAGCTCCTTGCCCTGCAGCTGGCGCGCGGTGGCGACGCCGAAGCGCCGATCCGTACCGGAGTAGAACGCCGCTTCCTGGTGCGGGTTCTCGCCATAGCGCAATCGCTCCACGAGCTTGCCGCCGAAGGCGCGCCAAGTGGGCGCGCTCTCGCCGGTCTCATGCGCCAGCCAGTTCGAGATCGCCGCATCATAAGCGGCGGTGCGCGCATAGGCCTTGGCGGCGAGGCGGCGGCGGAGCGCAAGCGTGGTGCCGCCGCGCGCCTCGATCTCCTTCATTGTCTCCGCATAGTCCGCGGGGTCGACCACAACGGTCACGTCATTGTGGTTCTTCGCTGCCGCGCGCACCAGCGCGGGACCGCCGATGTCGATGTTCTCGATGCAGTCGGCAAACGAGGAATCCTTCAAGAGCGTTTGCTCGAACGGATAGAGATTGACCACGAGCAGATCGATCGGGCGGATAGCGTGCGCCTGCATGGCCGCGGCATGTTCCTTGTTGTCGCGGATCGCGAGCAGGCCGCCATGGACCTTAGGATGCAAGGTCTTCACGCGACCGTCCATCATTTCGGGAAAGCCGGTCAGTTCCGACACGTCAATGACAGCGAGCCCGGCCGCCTCGATGGC
>JBGPVT010000211.1:0-3512 GCA_041491825.1 Xanthobacteraceae bacterium
AAACACCAGTAAAGTATTGTCAATATCATAAAATAACATGCTATTATTGTGATATAAGGCGGGGCGCAAGATTTTTCACCGCTCGCCGCACTATCTAAGTTCGGAATCGGCTATGCCCGGCTGAAGCAGGTAACGTTTTTCATGTCGCAGGTTCTCAGCCGACCGCGCCCCGCCGAGCCCGCCGCGGTCGAACTCGTCAATGCCGAAGCCCTCGGCGCCGAGATTGCCGCGCTCGCCGAAGCGCATCACGGGCGCGAAGCGGATTTGCGCGTCGAGCTCGCGCAGCGCCTGAAGCGCGCGCTTCAAGAAGGGCGTCAACGCGCCGAGCAGCTTCTGCTCGTCGAAGGCTCGGGCCGCGCCTGCGCGGAGCGCCTCGCGCGCCTGATGGATGTGATTATCGAGATCGCGTTCAAATTCGCGGCGAGCGCGCTTTACCGCTCCGACAATCCTTCATCGAGCGAGCGCATGGCGGTGGTGGCGGTCGGCGGCTATGGCCGCGGCATGCTGGCGCCCGGCTCCGACATCGATCTTCTGTTTCTGCTTCCCTACAAACAGACCGCCTGGGGCGAGAGCGTCGCCGAGGCGGTGCTCTACGCGCTGTGGGATCTCGGCCTCAAGGTCGGGCACGCGACGCGCTCGGTCGACGAATGCATCCGCCAGGCGCGCGCCGACATGACGATCCGCACGACATTGCTCGAGACGCGGCTCTTGGCGGGGGACCGATTGCTGTTCGACGAACTCAACGAGCGCTTCGACCGCGACATCGTGCAGGGAACGGCGGCGGAATTCGTCGAGGCCAAGCTCGCCGAGCGCGACGAGCGCCACCGGCGCGGGGGCCAATCGCGCTATCTCGTCGAGCCGAACGTCAAGGACGGCAAGGGGGGCTTGCGCGACCTGCACACGCTGTTCTGGATTTCGAAATACGCCTATCGCGTCCGCACGCTGGATGAACTGGTGGAGAAAGGGGTGTTTTCTCCCGCCGAGCTTTCGCTGTTTCGCCGCTGCGGCGATTTTCTGTGGGCGGTGCGCTGCAATTTGCATTTTCTGACCGGCCGCGCCGAGGAACGCCTCTCCTTCGACGTGCAGTCCGAGATGGCGCTCCGGCTCGGCTACACCAAGCATCCGGGACTGCGCGAGGTCGAGCGCTTCATGAAGCACTACTTCCTCGTCGCCAAGGACGTGGGCGACCTGACCGCCATCGTCTGCGCCGCGCTGGAGGAGATTCACGCCAAGGTCGCCCCCCGGCTCACCCGGGCGCTTGCGCGCTGGACGCGGCGAAGCCGGCGACCGGTCAAGAATTTTCCCGCCTTCGTGCTCGACAACGAGCGGCTGAACGTCGCCCATGAAAAGGTCTTCGAGCGGGATCCCGTCAATTTCATTCGCCTGTTCCATATCGCCGACCGCCACGATCTCGAATTTCACCCTGCGGCACTCCGGCTTGCGCGCCGCTCGCTTCGTCTCATCGACGCGGAATTGCGCGAGAACAAGGAGGCGAACCAGCTCTTCCGCGAGATTCTCAGCTCGAAAAACGCGCCCGAGATCGTGCTTCGGCGCATGAACGAAACGGGCGTGCTCGGAAAATTCGTGCCGGAGTTCGGCCACGTCGTCGCGATGATGCAATTCAGCCTCTATCATCACTACACCGTCGACGAGCATCTGATCCGCTGCATCGGCGTGCTTTCCGAGATCGAAGCCGGCGGCAACCGCGAGTACGGACTCGCCAACGAATTGATGCCGGGCATCAAGAACCGCGACCTGCTCTATGTCAGCCTGTTCCTGCACGACATCGCCAAGGGCCGCCCCGAGGACCATTCGATCGCCGGCGCCAAAATCGCGCGGCGTTTCTGCCCGCGGCTCGGCTTTAGTGCTGCGGAAACGGAAACCGTGTCGTGGCTCGTCGAGCAGCACCTTGTGATGTCGATGGTCGCGCAGTCGCGCGATCTCTCGGACCGCAAGACCATCGAGGATTTCGCCGCGGTGGTGCAGAATCTGGAGCGGCTGAAGATGCTCCTGATTCTCACCACCGCCGACATTCGCGCGGTGGGGCCGGGCGTGTGGAACGGCTGGAAGGCGCAATTGCTGCGCACGCTTTATTACGAGACCGAACCCGTCATCACCGGCGGCTTCTCGGAAGTGAACCGCACCAAGCGCGTCGAGTTCGCGCAAGGGGAATTCCGCGCCGCGATGAAGGACTGGGAGGCAACGAACCTCGACCGCTACATCGCCCGCCACTATCCGCCCTACTGGCTGAAGATCGATCTCGAGCGCAAGCTCGAACACGCGCGCTTCATCGCCGAAGCCGAACGGACCGGCCGCCAGCTCGCGACCTCGATCCGGATCGACCCCCCGCGCGGCGTCACCGAGCTCACGATTCTCGCTCCCGATCATCCCCGCCTTCTTTCCATCATCGCCGGCGCAACCGCAGTGGCGGGCGGCAACATCGTGGATGCGCAGATTTTCACCACCACCGACGGGCTTGCGCTCGACACGATTTCGATTTCGCGCGAGTTCGACCGCGACGAGGACGAAGAGCGCCGCGCCGCGCGCATCGCGGAGGGAATCGAGCGCACGCTCCGCGGCGAGTCGCACCTGCCGGAAGTGGTGGCGCGGCGCGTCGCCAAGGGGAGCTATCGCACCTTCGCCATCGAGCCGGAAATCAACGTCAACAACGTCTGGTCGGACCGCCACACGGTGATCGAGGTCTCGGGCCTCGACCGCCCCGGCCTCCTCTACGATCTCACCAACACGATTTCGCGGCTCAATCTCAACATCGCCTCGGCGCATGTCGCGACCTTCGGCGAGCGCGCCGTCGACGTGTTCTATGTGACGGATTTGACCGGCGCCAAGGTCGTTTCAGTGCAGCGCGTGGGCGCGATCCAGCGGGCGCTGAAAGGCATATTCGAAACTCCGGACGACGAGGAAAAACCCGCCGCCACGCGCGCGCCGCGCGCCCGCGTCCGCGCTTAACCGCGCCTTAAATCGCCGCGTTTAGACCTCCTTAACCGCGCGGGGGCGCGGGAAGAGGATCGGCCGGCCATGTTCTGGACGAGGCGGAAAACCGAGCGCCGTGAGCCGGTGCTGGCGGCGGGCTCCTTGTTCGACCTCAAGCTCGATCCGCGCGACCGCGCCGGCGGCCCGCTGCCAACCGCCCGCCCGAAATCCGCGCCCGGCGGTACGAAGCCGCCGTCGCCGGAGAAGCGGAAACCCCGCCGCCATAAGCGGCACCCCGTCACGCTCCGCCGGCTCTTCTATTGGTGTTTCGTGCTCGGTATTTGGGCGGCGGTCGCCCTCGGCGGCGTCGTTGCCTGGCACATAATGAAATTGCCGCCGATTCAATCGCTCGTGGTGCCGAAGCGGCCGCCGACGATCACCATCCTCGGCCTCGACGGCAAGACGATCGCGACGCGCGGCGACATGGGGGGTGCTGCGATCCCGCTGAAAGCCTTGCCGCCTTATCTTCCGCAGGCCTTCGTCGCCATCGAGGACCGCCGCTTCTATCGCCATTTCGGCCT
>JBGPVT010000212.1:0-3414 GCA_041491825.1 Xanthobacteraceae bacterium
CGACCGGCCGGATCGTCTCCTTCGCAAGCGGATCTGGGTCGTCGATCCCATCGACGGCACGCGCGCCTATCTCGCCAATTTGCCGGATTGGTCGGTTTCGGCGGCGCTCGTCGAGAACGGACGCCCGCTGGCGGCGGCGCTTTACGCGCCGGCGAGCGGTGAAATGTTCATCGCCTCGAAGGGAATCGGCACGACGCAAAACGGCAAGCGCGTGCGGGCGAACGCCGTCCGCTCGCCGCGAGGCGCGAGAATGGCGGGCAATAAAAGGCGGGTCGATCAACTGATCCACGCCGGCATCGCGATCGAAGCCGTTCCGAAAATTCATTCGCTGGCACTTCGCATCGCCCGCGTCGCGACGGGCGAGCTCGATGCCGCACTCGCGACCGGTTCGAGCCACGACTGGGACCTTGCAGCCGCCGACCTTTTGGTGCACGAAGCCGGCGCCGTGCTCACGACATTCGACGGCCATCAACTCATCTATAATCGTTTCGAAATCAGACATGGGGAACTGGTCGCAACGGGACAAGAATTGCACGCGCCGCTGTTGGCGGCGCTCAAGGGGGCAATGAAAGGACAGAGTCTTTCGGCGAGCGCGTGAAGGGGACCGCCAAGCCATGAGCAAAGCGCCTGCTAAGCAGTTTCTTCACCTCGTGTTCGGCGGGGAACTCACCGCGCTCGGCTCGCACGAGTTTCGCGACCTGCAAAAGATCGACATGGTCGGTATCTTTCCGAATTACGCCAGCGCCTACGCCGCCTGGAAGGCGAAGGCGCAGCAGACCGTCGATAACGCGATGGTGCGCTATTTCATCGTTCATTTGCACCGGTTGCTCGATCCCGAGACCGACGCGACCGCGCGAAAACGCTAGACGGATTCGGGCGGCTCGCATGTGGCGCACGTTGCGTAAGTCGGAACTCCTTCGACGCTCGCTCGGTTACACGCTCGCGGGATATTTCTGGTCGATCGCCCGTTCGGTGCGTTTTGAAATCGAGCCCGCGAACATTTACGAGCTCGCGGAGCGCGAGATGCCGATCATCCTCACCTTCTGGCATGGGCAGCATTTTCTCGCGCCCTTCATCATGAAGCCGCATCATCGCGCCAAGGTGCTGATCTCGCGCCATCCCGACGCCGACATCAACGCGATCGCCGCCGAGGCGCTCGGCGTCGGCACGATTCGCGGCTCGGGCGCGACGAACGCCCGCGATTTCCACCGCAAGAACGCGGTCGGCGCGATGCGCGAGATGATCGATGCGCTGGCGGAAGGAACCAACGTGGCATTGACCGCGGACGTGCCGAAGATTTCCCGCGTCGCCGGCCGCGGCGTGGTCGCGCTCGCGCGCCACTCCGGCCGGCCGATCTACCCGATCGCGATCGCCACCAACCGCCGGATCGTGGCGAAGAGCTGGGACCGGGCGAGCATCGATTTGCCGTTCGGCCGCGGCGGCGCCGTCGCCGCGGAGCCGATTCGCGTCGCGCCCGACGCCGACGATTCCGGTCTTGAGGCGGCCCGCAAGCTCGTGCAGGAACGCCTGGACGCCGCGACGGCGCGGGCCGAGAAGCTCGCGGGATTAGCGAGCGAGGGGGGCGGACATGGCTAAGGACCGCCTGCCTTTCACGCTCAAGCTTTACCGCGGCGGGACGCGCGTCGCCGCGCCCTTCGCCGGCATGCTGCTGAAACGCAGGCTCAAGCGCGACAAGGAAGATCCCACCCGCGTCGCCGAGCGGCGCGGAATCGCGAGCAAGCGGCGGCCGCGCGGCCCGCTCGTCTGGATGCACGGTGCCAGCGTCGGCGAGATTCTTTCCGTGATGCCGCTCCTCGATCGCATCCGCGCGAGCGGCGTCGCCATTTTGCTCACCTCCGGAACCGTCACCGCGGCGCGGCTCGCGGAACGGCGCCTTCCCGAGGGCGTGCTGCATCAATTCGCGCCGCTCGACTCGCCCGCTTTCGTGCGCCGCTTCCTCGACTACTGGCGTCCGGGGCTGGTGCTGCTCGCCGAGTCGGAATTGTGGCCCAACATGATCACGCAGACGGCGGAGCGCGGCATCCCGCTGATCATGATCAACGGCCGCCTTTCCAAACGCTCTTTCGAGCGCTGGAAATTGTTCGGACGAACCGCGTCGGCGCTGCTCGCAAACATCGATCTTTGCCTTGCCCAGGAAGCCGACGATGCGAAGAGGCTCGCCCAGCTCGGCGCACCGCGGGTGTTCACGACCGGCAATCTCAAATTCGACGTCCCGCCGCCGCCGGCCGACCCGATGGCGCTTTCGGCGCTCAAGCGCGCCACGCGCGGCCGGGCGATCGTGCTCGCCGCCAGCACGCATCAGGGCGAGGAAACGACGATCATCGAGATGCATCGCCGCCTGCGGCGCGCGATGCCCGACCTTTTGACCATCATCGCCCCGCGCCATCCCGAGCGGGGCCGCGCCGTCGTCGGCGAGGCGGAAGAGGCGGGATTGCTCGCGGTCATGCGCACGCGGGCGTCGTTACCGGACAGCGGCATCGAAATCTACGTCGCCGACACGATCGGCGAGCTCGGGCTTTTTTACCGGCTGGCGCCGATCGTTTTCGTCGGCGGCTCGCTGGTGAAACACGGCGGCCAGAACCCGATCGAACCGGCGAAGCTCGATTGCGCGATCCTGCACGGTCCCCATGTTTCGAATTTTGCCGCGATCTATGCCGAGCTCAACCGCGCGCGCGGAGCCGCGACCGTGACCGACGTCGATTCGCTCACGAACAGCATCGAACGTTTGCTCTACGATCCCAATCTCGTGAGCCAAATGGCGGAAATAGCGCACACGGCCGTGCTGCGGCTTGGCGGCGCGCTCGATCGAACCTTCGCCGCGATCGAGCCTTACCTCGTGCAATTGAGGCTTTCGAACTGATGCGCGCTCCCGCCTTCTGGTGGCGTCCGCCGGGGCTTGCTTCCGCTCTGCTCGCGCCGCTCGGCGCGGTCTATGGGGCGGTGGCAGCTGCGCGGCTGAGGCTGCGCGGAGCAAGCGCCGGCATCCCCGTGATCTGCGTCGGCGATCCGACGCTCGGCGGCGGGGGAAAGACGCCGACCGCGATCGCGCTTGCAAAATTGCTTCTGGCTGCGGGCGAGCGCCCCTGTCTCATCACGCGCGGCTATGGCGGGCGCGAGCGCGGACCGCTCCTGGTCGATCCCGCCGTTGATAGCGCCGATGCCGTCGGCGACGAGGCGCTGTTGTTGGCGCGGGCGGCACCGACCGTGGTCGCAGCGAACCGCGTCGCCGGCGCGCGTTTCGCGGCGAACGTAAAACCGACGGTGCTCGTGCTCGACGACGGTTTTCAAAGCCCGGCGCTCGCGAAGGATTTTTCCCTGCTCGTGATCGAGGGGACAAGCGGGATCGGCAACGGCCGCGCCTTTCCGGCGGGACCCTTGCGCGCGCCGCTCGCG
>JBGPVT010000213.1:0-3406 GCA_041491825.1 Xanthobacteraceae bacterium
CGACCGCGATCATCTCGCAAGGCGCGGGCGTCGGTGTGTTGCTGGCGCTCCCCGCGCTCAACTGGGTGATCGTGCATTACTCCTGGCACTGGGCGTTCGGCATTCTCGGCATCGTCGGGTTGATTTGGACGGGGGCCTGGCTTCTCTTCGGCCGCGAAGGCTCGATTGCCGAAGCGAGCGAAACATTCAAGAACTTGCATACCGATGTTTCCTACCGGGAGCTGCTCGCAAGCCCGACGATTATCGCGTGTTGGTGCGCGTTCTTCGGCGCTTATTGGGGGTTGTCGCTCGCGATTTCCTGGCAGACGCCGTATCTCGTGAACGTGCTCGGATTTTCCCAACAGGAAGTCGGCCTGTTGAGCGCCTTGCCGTGGGGCTTCGGCGTGATCCTGGTGATCTCGCTCGGCTGGTACTCGCAACGCCTTCTGTCGAAGGGCGTGTCGAGCCGCATCGCGCGGGGAATTTTCGGCGGCGCCTGCGTCGCGCTCGGGGGTATCGTACTTTTGTCTCTGCCCTACATGCCGAACGCGACGATGCGAATCCTCGCCACCATGGTCGGCACCTCGTTGCCCGCGGTCATTTATGTGTTCGGCCACGCTATCGTCGGCGAGATCACGCCGGTGCAGCAGCGGGGCGCGATGCTTGCGATCGGGAACGCGGTCGGCACCTCGGCCGGAATTCTCGCGCCTTACATCATGGGCAACGTCATCGAGAGAGCCGCGACGCCGACGGAGGGATACAACACGGGCTATGTGATATGCGGCGCGATCATGCTCGTGGGCGGGATCATCGGCATGCTCTTCATGCGGCCGGAAATAGACGGCGCGCGGCTCGCGCGCGCGGGCGCGCTGCGCCCGGCCGCGGCGGAATGAGCATGGTTGCCTGAGGGTTTGCGAGGGAGTGGGTTCGCATGCAGGAGTTCGATTACGTCGTTATCGGAGGCGGGTCGGCGGGTTGTGTCGTCGCGAGCCGGCTGTCGGAAAATCCGGATATCAAGGTTTGTTTGCTTGAGGCCGGCAATGACGGCAGCGGCTGGGTCGTCACCACGCCCGCCGCGACCGCGATCATGGTGCCGTCGAAAATTAACAACTGGGCCTTCGAAACGGTGCCGCAGCCCGGCCTGAACGGCCGGCGCGGATATCAGCCGCGCGGCAAGGCGCTCGGCGGATCGAGCGCGATCAATGCGATGATCTATATCCGCGGGCACAAATGGGACTACGACCATTGGGCCTCGCTCGGCAACAAAGGCTGGTCGTACGAAAACGTGCTGCCCTATTTCAAGCGCGCCGAGAACAACGAGGATATACACGATGCTTTTCACGGCACCGGCGGTCCGTTGAATGTGGCCGGGCTTCGCACCGACAATCCCGTGCCGCAGGTTTTCCTGGAGGCGGCGCGCCAGTGCCAATTTCTCCTCAATCGGGATTTCAACGGCGCCGAGCAGGAAGGCGTCGGTTCCTACCAGGTGACGCAAAAGAACGGCGAGCGCTGGAGTGCGGCCCGCGCCTATATCCATCCGCATCTTGCGCGGTCGAATTTATCGGTGATCACCGGGGCCGCAGCGAGTAAAATAATTTTTTCGGGCCGCCGCGCGGCCGGCGTGCAATATCGGCGGTGCAAGGAGCCGCACGAGGTCAAAGCCCGGCGCGAGGTGATTATGACCTGCGGCGCCTTTCAATCGCCGCAGCTTCTGATGCTGTCGGGCATCGGCGACGGCAATCATCTGCGGAAATTCGGTATCGAGGTCGTTCACGATCTTCCCTCCGTCGGCCGCAATTTTCAGGATCACATCGACTTTCTCTTCTCTTTCAGCTCCGAAAGCCGCGATTTGTTCGGTATTTCGTTCGGCGGCATCGCGCGCTTGCTCCGCGAGATCGGCCGCTACCGGAGGGAAAGACGCGGCATGATCACCACGAACTACGCCGAGGCGGGCGGATTTCTGAAGACGAATCCGGCGGCGCCGATGCCGGATATCCAGCTGCATTTCATCGTCGGCAAAGCCATCGATCACGGCCGCAACCGCAGCCTCGGACACGGTCTTTCCTGCCACGTTTGCCTGCTGCGTCCAAAAAGTCGGGGCTTCGTCGCGCTGCAAAGTCCGGATGCGGCGACGCCCCCGCTGATCGATCCGAAGTTTTTTGACAATCCCGATGATCTCGAAGGAATGCTCAAGGCATTTCGCCTCACGCGGCGAATTCTCGAAGCGCCGGCGCTCGCGAGTTTGCGGGGAGAGGATTTGTTGACGCTCGGCGTCGAAACCGACGAGCAGGTTCGCGATGTGCTGCGCAATCGATGCGACACGCTCTATCACCCTGTCGGCACCTGCAAAATGGGCACCGACGATCAGGCCGTGGTCGATCCGGAGCTGCGCGTACGCGGCGTCGAAGGGCTTCGGGTGGTCGATGCCTCGATCATGCCGACGCTCGTCGGCGGCAATACCAACGCGCCCACGATTATGATCGCCGAGAAAGCGGCCGATCTCATCCAGGTCAGGCATTGAGTCGATGCCAAAAACAAAAGAAAACGCGGGCGAACAATCCGCTGCGGTCGATCCGAAGGCGGCCGAGCCTACCGTAAAGGCGGCCCACGCGGCGGCGTTCGAAGAGCTGCCGTTTTCCAATCGCGATGACTACGAAGACGCGAGCCGTGGCTTCATCGCGACGCATCCAGACGCCTTGATCAAGGATGTGGAAGGCAAGGTGGTTTGGGATCTCGGCGCCTATGCCTTTCTGGAAGAAGACGAAGCGCCAGACTCCGTGCATCCGAGCCTGTGGCGGCTCGCGCAGCTGAATGTCGAGCACGGGCTGTTTCAAGCCTGCGAACGCATCTATCAAATCCGCGGCTTCGACATCGCCAATATGACGATCGTCGAGGGCGATACCGGCATTATCGTCATCGATACCTTGTCCTCCGCCGAAACGGCGAAAGCGGGAATCGATCTCTACTTTCAGCACCGGGGAAAAAGGCCGATTGTCGCGGTTGTTTACACGCATACCCACGCGGATCATTGGGCCGGCATCGGCGGCATCGTCGAGGAAGCGGACGCAATCACGGGACGCGTTCAAGTCATTGCGCCGGATAAATTCCTCGATTTTGCCGTGTCGGAAAATGTCATCGCCGGCAACGCCATGGCGCGGCGCGCGCAATACCAATTCGGCCTGCGCCTGCCGAAAGGCATCCGGGGCCAGGTGGACGCGGCGCTCGGAAAGACGATCGCGCGCGGCACCGTGACGCTTTTCCCTCCGAACGACATCATCCGCGAGACGGGAGAAACGCGCGTCATCGATGGCGTGGAAATCGTCTTCCAAATGGCGCCGAACAGCGAGGCGCCCGCGGAATTCCACCTATATTTTCCTGCGCTCCGTGCGCTGAACATCGCGGAAAACGCAACGCACCTCTTCCACAA
>JBGPVT010000214.1:0-3369 GCA_041491825.1 Xanthobacteraceae bacterium
CAAGAGGTCCCAACGCGTACCGTGAAAGGCGCTGCCGACAATGGATATGTCGCTCTGCCCCGCGGCGACGCGCTCGAAGGTGAGCCGCATCGCGTCGACCCCCGCCGCCTCCTCGCCCATGAAGGTGCGCGAGGAGCCGACGACGCCATGCACGATCGAGATGTTGCCGGCGAGCAAATTCGGCAGCTGCGCAAGGAAGAGGGTCGGGCGGAGGTCGCTCAACAGCCGCTCGTTCAGGAACGCGCCGGGGTTCGGCGCCGTCCGGATGCCGCTCAGAATCGCGCTGTCGACCGCGATGTCGCGCTCGCCGCCGCCGGCGGCGGTGATCATATCCATGCGATCGAGAATGTCGGCCTTGCCGGCGACGCCGGCGTTCGAGAGCGCGAGCCCCGCGGCATAGACGCCGATCCGTTGCCACAATTCCATCTGGCGCTGGTCGCCCTTCTTCGGAATTTGCAGGTCGAAATTCACCGGCGCCAGCGGGTGCACGATGAAGGGCGAAAACTTCTGGTCGTCGTAGGAAGGAATGGAATTGCCGGCGACAAGCCGCGACCAATTCGCCTCTAACCCTTCGCCGAGACACGAAATGAAACCGACGCCCGTGATCCAGACTTCGCGGCGCGGGCTCACTTCATATGCTCCTCGACGGAAATCCCGACCTTATGTCCCATCTCGATCATGATCTTGCGAAACGCCTCGTTGGGGTAGGGCGTGAGACTGAAGGTGAGGCGCGCCTCGCACACGGACTTGCTCTTCGAATAGCCCTTCGCCTCCGCGATCGCGTAGCCCGAACCTTCATGGATGATGGTGCCGTCGAAGGTGAGTTCGGTCCCGGGCAAAACGATACCCTTGATTTTCGCGTCCTTGACGCCGACCAAGAGCGGCAGCCCAACGAAGCCGGTGACCACGCTCACGAGCCAGCCCGTCGTCTGCGCCATGCACTCGATCAGGAGCACGCCGGGCATCAGCGCGAAGCCCGGGAAGTGCCCTTCGAACACGGGGCTTTCCGTCGGCACCTTGCAGAGCGCCTTGATTTTCCGCTCGTCGGGCTTCAGCTCGACGAAACGGTCGATCATTTGAAAATATTCGAGACGCATTTCGCCTTCTTCAGGCGTTCTTGGCGGCGACGAGTCCGTCGATGCGGGCGCAGAGATTCTTGAGCACGAAATATTCCTCGGTCGTGGCCTTGCCCTCGTTCACTTCCTGCGTCCATTGCTCAAGAGGAAGCTTGATGCCGAACGCCTTGTCGATCGCAAACGCGATGTCGAGGAAGTCGAGGCTGTCGATGCCGAGGTCGTCGATGGCGTGACTGTCCGGCGTGATGGTGTCGCGCGGGATGTCGCAGGTTTCCGCGATGATATTCGCGACCGTGTCGAAGGTCGATGACATAAAAAATCTCCTGTCGCGCCCGCGAACTCCGGTGCGACATACGGCCCAAAATGCCGGAAATCTCGGCCGTTTCGTAGCCCAAGGGTCGCGGCTCCTATAGCGGACGGCGCGGGGCCTTTCAATGCCGCGAATGATCCCGCCAAGGCCCTGTTAAAGGGCCGCCCGAGGCCGCGAACTTGCGTATTGGGCGAGGGGGCGGTATCCGCGCGGGACCATGGAAGGCGAAGTCGTCAAAAAGCGTTGTTTCCTCTGCGTCGGCGGCTACGAGCCGATCGCCCCTAGCTTGTGGCATCAGCGCTTCGTGCGCGAGCTCGACCGTTTCAAAAAAACCTGGAACGTGGACGCCGAGGCTTCGAAGCCCGTCGTTTCCGATGCGGACGGGCTTGCGAGCTGGAGGATCGAAACCCGGGGACCAAACTGGCGCACCGAGACGGATTTCGTGTTGCTGCGTTGGGACGACTTTGTCTCCACCGATTTCGCGCGCTCCAATCTCGAACGCGTACCGCTCGGGATTCTCGCGCTTGGCGCCTTTATCGCCTCCGGCGCGACCTTTCGCTATTTGCGCTCGAGCGTCCGTTATTTTCTGTTCTTTCTCTATCCTTTCGTTCTGCTCGCCGGCCTGATCGGCGCGGCGGCCATATTTCCCTATGTACTGATCCGCGCCGGCCTGCCGATTCCGGCGCCGCTCGCGGCGCTGTTCGCAGTCGCGGCCTTTGTCGGCCTGCTCTATTGGCCGGGCCGGTTTTTCCTCATTCATTATCTGCTCGACAATTGGATTTTCGCCTACGAGCTCGTTCATCAAAGCCGTGCCGGGCTCGACCAACGCATCGATCGTTTCGCCCGCGAACTCGTCGAACGCGCCCGCGATTGCGCCTATGACGAAGTGGTGGTTTCCGGCCACAGCCTCGGCGGCGCGCTGATGATGGAGATCGTCGATCGCGCGCTCAAGCTCGACCCCACGCTCGGCAAGCACGGGCCCGTGCTGTGGCTGATGTCGACCGGCTCCTCGCTGCTCAAGATCGCGCTGCATCCCAAGGCCGAATGGATCCGCGCCGCGACCGGCCGCGTCGCCGATGCGGCGGCCGTCAATTGGGTGGAGTATCAGGCGATCGTCGACGTCATCAGCTTCTACAAGACCGATCCCGTGGTGGAGATGGGCTTGCCCGACCGGGAACGGCCGATCGTGCAGCAGGTCAAAATCCGCCGCATGCTCGAGCCCGCGACCTACAAGCGCTTCTGGGGCAACTTTTTTCGCCTGCACCGCCAGTTCGGGATGGGGAACGAGCTTCGCTATTTCTACGATTATTTCCAGATTTGTTGCGGCCCCGCGCCGCTCGCCCGCCGCGTCGCGGAACGAGACCGTCTGCTTGATGCCTTCGCCGAGGACGGCTCCTATGCGGGAGCCGAGGCTCCCGCGAAAGCCGCGCGCGCCGCCGGCAAGGGCAATTGAGCCATGACGCCGACGCTCGCGATGGCGGTCTTTCTGATCGGCGCGGTGATTTGGTTCGTCATCCGGATCCCGGCGCGGCGGCGCGCCCGCAAGGCCGCCGTCAAATCGAGCGGGCGCGGTGCGCGCGAGACGATGCTGATGGCGATTTCGCTCACCGGCCTCGGAATCATCCCGTTTGCCTACATCGTGAGCAATTTCGAGAGCGCCCGGTTCCGATTCCTGAGCTTCGCCGACCGTCCCTTCGTGCCGGCGCTCGCCTGGCTCGGGGCTTTCGTGTTCGCGGCCTCGCTGTGGCTGTTCTACCGGACCCACAAGGACCTCGGCCGCAATTGGTCGGTGAGCCTCGATATTCGCGAAAGCCACAAATTGATCACCACCGGCGTCTACGCGCTGGTGCGCCACCCTATGTATTCGGCCTTTTGGCTGTGGGCCGTGGCTCAGGCCCTGCTTTTGCCCAATTGGGTCGCTGGGTTCGCGGGGATAGTCGGATTCGGCACCCTTTTCTTCGGTCGGATCGGGGAAGAGGAGCG
>JBGPVT010000215.1:0-3365 GCA_041491825.1 Xanthobacteraceae bacterium
CGAACTCCAGCGCGTTGACATCGATCGTCGACAGCATTCAGCCGATCAAGAAATAAGCGGCCGCTTTTAACTGAAAGCGCCTGATTTTTTTGCGCGCTCATTTTGTCGTCTTCGGGGGAATGACTGGGAGCAATAAATACGGCCGATATTTCCGCCCGAAGTGAAGCTTGCTGACGCCGCCGAAAACATCCGCCGGCCGGTCGACGGGGTCATCGTGCAGGAAGGGCCCGCAGCCCTTCAACTCGTTCTTGAAATTCGAAAGCCGCCCGCCGCTCGCGCCGCCATATTCGTAATCCTTGCCGCGGATCGTGAGCGCGAGGCGATGGCCCGCGGGCACCACGATGGAAGTCGGCCAAATCTCGATATCGAGCTCGACGATTTCGCCGCGTTTCAACGGCTGCTTCTGGTCATGCGTGTGATAGGGCCGATAGGGAGTGGAAAGTTTCTTGTCGAGCTTGCGGTGCGAGGCGCGGAGCCACCCTTGCGCGATCGGCGTATGCGGATCGATCGCGCCTTGGAAGACGACTTCCCGCATGTCGGGCGAGAATACGCGCAGGATCGCGAAAAAATCCGCATCCTTCGTCGACGATGACGCGAATAACTTCAATGCGGACGGCCCGGTGATTTCGGTTTCTGCTTTTATCGGCGCCGTGAGAAAGGTAACTCCGTCTCCCATGGCATCGAAGCCGAGCGCGGCCTTCTGCGATGTGGGCTTCGTGCGTAGCGCGCTGCTTGCAGCATCGAGATAGTACTTCGTCCATTTCGTTCGCCGGAGCGGCCATTCTCTCTCCCCGCGCGCGACAAAGCGATCGAGATGCCGCACTTGCAACAGCACCCTCGGCTCTCTGTCCCAGCCATTCCGCTTGCCGTGCAGAAAATGGTCGAAGAATCGCTGCTGAATCTCGCGGCCGTAGTCGGTATAAAAGTGCGTCCAGTGCTCGATGCCGTGCGCTTCCAGCCATTTGTTCTTGCTCGCGGCGCGGACGAAACCCTCGAAATTTCCGCGCGGGTGCAGGCCCTGGCCGCCCCAGTTCGCGGCGGACAGGAACGGCACGGTTACCTTCGACCAGACCGGCGAGCGGGCCTTGTGATAATCGTCGTCGAGCGGATGCGCGCGGATCTCGTTGCCGAAGTCGCAACGGTTATTGGCGAGTTCTTGCGCCGACAATGTTTCCGGCCCGCATACGAGTTCGCCGTGCACGCGCGAGCGTTTTCCCTGCTCGCCGGCGCCGTATTGCACGGTCTTTACTTGCATGTCGTACCAATTCGCCCAGAAGGTCGAGAGGATGCCGCCGTGATGGGTCATGTCGCGATACCAATCGGCCGCACCCTCCCAGATGCACATGGCGGCGAGATGCGGCGGCTGCAGCGAGGCGACGTGCCATTGATTGATGCCGTAATAGGAAATTCCGTCGAGCCCTACCTTGCCGTTCGACCAGGGCTGCACGCCCGCCCATTCGATGCAGTCGTAGAAGTCCTTGGTCTCGCGCGGCGAGAAATGATCGATGTAGCCCGGCGAGCATCCGCAGCCGCGTGAATCGACGCGCACGCAGATGTAATCGTGCTTCACCCATTTCTCGGGATCGACGACTTCCCAGTTTTGATATTGGTTGGACGAGCCCGCCGCGACGTCCGGGTGTTGCGTGACCATGCGCTCCCAGGCGCTGGGATAGCCGTCCTGAAAGGCGAGACCCTTGGCATAGGGGCCGTAAGTCAGAAGCACCGGATAGCGGCCATCGGCAATCGGGCGGAACACGTCGGCGCGGAGAACGAGGCCGTCGTCCATGACGATGGGCGCGTTCCATTCGACGCGCATGCCATCCCGAATTTCCGTGCGGGCCTTGGCCGTTCCGTTGTCTTTTTGCGCAGCCATGCGGCCGCCTCCCTGGACCTGTTATTGTTACGATGACGGGCCGCGACAATCTAACGATTTCAAAACGCCTGGATACATCGTAGTTGATGGAACGCGATTCCAAACCTCTTTTGCGTACGGAAACGGAACGCCCCGCAGGCAATCGCTTATAATCGGCAGGCGGGATGGGGTTGAGCCGCTGTAGGTTCGAAAGATCAGCTCGGTCGGAGGATGAAAATGCCATTGAAAATCCTGGGCGTCACCCGGTTCGAACATCTTCGGCAGCCTGTAATTCTGCGCCGGAAGTTTTTAGTGCGCATGTTTATAGCGGTCGGATTGTGGATGATCCTCACCATCGTCGGCCTGGCGATCGGTATTGCGGGCTATGCGGAATTCGAGGGCATGTCCTTCGTCGATGCGTATGTGAACGCGGCGATGATCCTTTCCGGAATGGGCCCCATGGGCGAGCTGAAGACCACGGCCGGTAAAATTTTCGCCGGCTCGTATGCGATTTTATCCGGCCTCATCATCGTGATCGCGACGGGGTTCGTGCTGGCGCCGATCTTTCACCGCGTATTGCATCGCTTCCACGTGGAGAGCAAGGGCGACTGACCGAATTGGTTGCGATGCATGAGTTCAGCTATTCCTTGGGACTTGTTGGACGCGAAAGATGCCGATGCCCATCACGGCGGCCATGCTTTACGATCTTGTGGAATGTCCGCATCGGGTCACGATGGATCTGTTTGGAGATCCCGCCGACAGGGATCCAATCAGCCCCTTCGTTCAGCTGCTGTGGGAGCGTGGGTCGCTTTACGAAAAAGAAGTGATCGCGGGGCTGAAGCTGCCGTTTACCGACTTGTCTCGATATGCAGGAGACGAAAAAGAGCGCGAAACTTACGCAGCGATGAAACGCGGCGACCCGCTGATTTACGGCGGTCGAATTCGAGCCGACGATCTGCTGGGAACTCCCGATCTTCTTCGCAGGGAGAATGGCGGCTATATCGCCGGCGACATCAAGTCCGGTGCGGGAGAAGAGGGGGAGGAGGATCGGGAGGATAAAAAACCGAAAAAGCACTACGCGGTTCAACTTGCGCTTTACACCGACATCCTTCGCCGATTGGGCTTATCGGCTGGGCCATCTGCCTTTATCTGGGACGTTCACGGCAGAGAGATGCCGTACAGTTTTACGGCAGTGCATGGAAAACATAATCCAAGAACGCTCTGGCAAGACTATGAAGAAGCATTGACGGAAGCCCGGGCCATTCTTTGCCGTACATCGGCAACGCTGCCGGCTTACATCGCCAGCAAATGCAGAAACTGTGTTTGGCACACGGCGTGCCTAAAATCTTTGCAAGCGGCGGACGATCTGACGCTCATTCCTGAATTCGGCCGCTCCAGACGCGATGCGATGATCGGTCGAATTCCGACGATCGCCGCTCTCGCCGCGGCCGATCCGAAGGCGTTTCTGCAAGGAAAAGGGGAGACGGTATTTGAAAAGGTTGACCCCAAAACC
>JBGPVT010000216.1:0-3357 GCA_041491825.1 Xanthobacteraceae bacterium
GCCTTCGCCTCTACTTTTTTCGAGAAAGCGTTGCCGGTCGCGGCCGAGGCCTCGTCGACGTTGCAAACGTAAAGGACGGGCTTCGCCGTAATCAGGCCGAGCATGGCGAAAGCCTGCTCTTCCTCGGGCTTGCGGGCGACGAGGCGCGCGGGCTTTCCTTCCGCCAAGAGCGCGATCGAGCGGCGCACGAGGTCGAGTGCCAGGATCGATTCCTTGTCGTTGCCGCGCGCCTTTTTTTCCAGCGCGTCGACGCGCTTTTCGAGACTATCGAGATCGGCGAGCATCAATTCGGTCTCGACGGTCGCCGCGTCGGCGAGCGGGTCGATCTTGCCCTCGACGTGGGTGACGTCGCTGTCCTCGAAGCAGCGGAGCACGTGCGCGATCGCGTCGACCTCGCGGATATGGGCGAGGAACTGATTGCCGAGGCCCTCGCCCTTCGAGGCGCCGCGCACGAGGCCGGCGATGTCGACGAAGGTGAGCCGCGTCGGAATGACCGCGGCGGATTGCGCGATTTTCGCGAGCGTCTCCAAGCGCGGATCGGGCACCGCCACCTCGCCGAGATTGGGCTCGATGGTGCAAAACGGATAATTCGCCGCCTGCGCGGCGGCGGTCTGCGTCAGCGCATTGAAGAGCGTCGACTTGCCGACGTTCGGCATACCGACGATGCCGCACTTGAATCCCATGATCGACCTTTGTTGGTTTAGGCCGCGGGCCCGTCATCGGCGGGTTGCGGAATGCCGCGCGCCTGCAAGGCCAGATGAACGCGGTTCTGGAATTCCTCCGGCCGGCCCTTCACCAGGAATTCGGCGGCATCGGCGACGGCTTCGCAAACCGCCTCGACCCAGCCGCGTTCTTCCTTGAAGAAATCCGAGAGCACGTAGGCGTGGACAAGCTCTTTATCGCCCGGATGTCCGACGCCGAGCCGCACGCGCATGTAATCGTTTCCGCACATCGCCGTGATCGAGCGCAAGCCGTTATGGCCGGCATTGCCGCCGCCCACCTTCACGCGCACTTTGGCCGGCGCGAGATCGATCTCGTCGTGGAGCACGATCACCTCTTCGAGCGCGAGCTTGTAGAAATGCTGCGCCGCCTGCACCGCTGCGCCCGAGTCGTTCATGAACGTCTCGGGCTTCAAGACGAGAATGCGGTCGCCCGCGATCTCGCCCTCCGCCGCCATGCCGTAAAAACGCCGCCGCCACGGCGCGAGCCGGTGGCGGCGGTGAATGGCGTCGGCGGCGAGGAAACCGATATTGTGCCGGTTCCCTGCATGGCGCGGTCCCGGATTGCCGAGCCCCGCGAACAGCAACATGGCGAGCCTCCCGGCAAGCGTTACTTCTTGCCTTTGTCGCCACCCTTCGGCTCGGCCGCGGGCGGTGCCGCGGCTCCTTCGGCCGGCGCCGCTGCACCCGGTACGGCCGCACCTTCCACGCCCTCGACGCCTTCCGCGCCCTCGACGACGCCCGCAAGGGCGCCGGCGGCCGCGGCTGCCGCCGCTTCCGCTTCCTTCTGCTTCGCGAGCAACTGCTCTTCGAGGTAGCCCGACGAGGACACGACGGTCGCCACCGTGAAGTCGCGATCGCGGATCACCGGACGGACGTTTTCGGGAAGCTTGATCGCGGAGATATGCAGCGAGTATCCAATTTCGAGGCCGGTGAGATCGGCGGTGATGAAATCGGGGATGGCATCCGCCGGACAAAAGAACTCGACGGTGTGGCGGACGATGTTCAACGTGCCGCCGCGCTTGATGCCGGGGGCGGCGTCATGGTTGGTGAATTTCACCGGCACGGCGACGCGGATGGTCGCGCCGGGCGCCACGCGCTGGAAGTCGACGTGGGTCGGGTGGTCGCGCAGCGGGTCGAGCTGGAAGCCGCGCGAGATGACCTGGTGCTTCTCGCCGTCGACGTCGACGCTGAACAGCGTGGTGAGAAAGTGGCCGGCATAGATCCGGCGGGTGAGTTCGGTGGCGTCGAGCGAAATCGCGATGGGGGGTTTCTTGTCGCCATAGATCACGCCCGGCACCTTGCCGGCGCGGCGCGCGGTACGGGCGGCCCCCTTGCCGACCTCGGGACGCGCGGTAGCCTTCAGCTCTTGCTTGGCAGCCATAGTCTCGGTCCTTTTCCTAGGTCCCGGGCCGCCTCCAGGGGTGCGGGGCGCCGGGCGGCGTTTCTATAGCGGCACCGGCGCTACGATGCAACGCGGTATGAACGCGGGAGGCGGCTTGTCGAGGCCGCGCTTGCCGTGCCACTGCTGGCGCGCTTTCCCTCGCGGAAAAAGACAGCCAAAGATGCGTTTTCAGCCGTTTTTTCTTTCCGCCGTTGCCGCGCTCGCGCTTTTGCTCACCGGCTGCATTGCGTCGAAGATTCCGCTCTTCGACGAGACGCAGGCCGTGATCCCGGCGCCGGCCGGCCGCTACGACGAACTCGTGAACAATAACGGCAATTGGGAGAAGCGCGCCACCGGCACGCTCAGGTTGGATGCCCGCCTGTATGGCTGGAAGGAAGATCGCGCCTCGAGCGAGCAATTGTTCCAGCTCTACGATGTCGGCAACGGATTTTATATCGCGGCGGGCCGGCAACGGAATCCGCAGCTCGGGGATCCTTATCTCTACGAACTCTTCGAGGTGACCAAGGACGGCTATCTCGCCTATGCGCCGCGCTGCGCCGATTTGCGCAAGCTGCGGCTGCCGGAGAAGCTGATGCCGATCGTCGACGGCACCGACTGCTTCTATGTTGACCGCGCGGTGCTGGTGCGGGTCCTGCGGCTGTGGGCCGAGCACATGTTGCCGAGCTATCGCTACATCACGGCGAGGCCCTGATGGCGACCCTTCAGCGCAAGAGCCGGATTGCGAGCTCGAGCGTGGCGGCCGCGGCGAACGCCGCCGCGAGCACGATCAGCACCCAGCGCTGCCGCCTTAATCCCGCGATTTCCTCCTCATAGGGGCGGATCGAAGCCGCGTGCGTGATCTTGTCGAAAGTGCCGGGCGGGCGGGTGAACGCCTTTTCGAGATCGCGGTGTTCCTCGGCGAGAAAAAATGCGTTCAGCCCGTCGTGATAGACGAAATGGTAGCGGAGCGGCGCCAAGAAATCGGAATATTCCTCGACGCGGTCGGGCACCTCGTCGACGCGATCGACCATGTTGAGGGTGACCGGCATTTTCGATTCGAGCACGATGATTTTCGGCCGGTGGCGGCGCAAATCGGCGCCGCGGAGGACCGACAGCTCCGTTCCCTCGACGTCGATCTTCAGAAAGTCGATGACGCGCCCCGCCGCGTGCCGGTCGAGAATGGCGGCGAGCTTCCGCACCGGCACCTTGTGCTCGACGACTTTGAGTCCGTCCTTGCGGTGCTGCGCGGCAAGC
>JBGPVT010000217.1:0-3327 GCA_041491825.1 Xanthobacteraceae bacterium
GCCTCAGCGCCGTAGCCGGCGAGACAAGCGAAGTGATGCACCTCGCGCGCCTCGCCCGTTTCGACCACGAGCCCGACGGAGGTGCGCAGGCCCTTGCGAATCAAATGATGATGCACGGCCGCGGTCGCGAGCAGCGCCGGGATCGGCACGCGCTCGGGTCCGAAGTGACGGTCGGACAAAATAATGATGTTGACGCCGTCGCGAACGGCCTTCTCGGCGCTGCCGCAAAGGGCTGCGAGCGCCTTCTTCATCCCGTCGGCGCCGTCCTCGGCGGAATAGGTGATGTCGAGGCTCATCGACTGAAAATAGGAATCGACGTCCGCGATCTCGCGGATTTTTTCCAGGTCCTCGTCGGTGAGGATCGGTTGGTGCACCTCGAGGCGCTTCTTGTCGGCGGCGCCCTCGAGATCGAAGAGGTTCGGCCGCGGCCCGATGATCGAGACGAGACTCATGACCAGCTCCTCGCGGATCGGGTCGATCGGCGGGTTCGTCACCTGCGCGAAGTTCTGCTTGAAATAGGTGTAGAGGAGCTTCGGCCTGTCCGACAAAGCCGAGATCGGCGTGTCGTTGCCCATCGAGCCGACCGCTTCCTCGCCTTGCGTCGCCATCGGCGACATCAGGAACTTGATGTCTTCCTGCGTGTAGCCGAAGGCCTGCTGCCGATCGAGCAAGGTGAGATTCGAGCGCGGCGCCCGCGACTTCGCGGGCGGAAGCTTTTCGAGCATGACCTGCGTGCGATCGAGCCACTCCTGGTAGGGGTGCAGCCGCGCGAACCTCGCCTTGATCTCCTCGTCGGGGACGAGGCGGCCCTCCACGAGGTCGACGAGGAGCATCTTGCCCGGCTGCAGCCGCCATTTTTTCACGATGTCTTTTTCGGCGATCGGCAGCACGCCCATTTCCGAGGCCATCACGATGCGGTGGTCGCGGGTGACGAGATAGCGCGCGGGACGCAGGCCGTTGCGGTCGAGGGTGGCGCCGATCTGGCGGCCGTCGGTGAAGGCGATCGCCGCCGGACCGTCCCACGGCTCCATGAGCGCTGCGTTGTACTCGTAGAAGGCGCGGCGCTCCTCGTCCATCAGCGGGTTGCCCGCCCAGGCTTCCGGAATCATCATCATCACCGCGTGGGCGAGCGAATAGCCGCCGCCCACGAGGAATTCGAGCGCGTTGTCGAAACAGGCGGTGTCCGACTGGCCCTCGTAGGAGATCGGCCACAGCCTCGAAATGTCCTTGCCGAGGAGCGGCGAGTCCGCGGTCGCTTGGCGGGCCGCCATCCAGTTGTTGTTGCCGCGCAGCGTGTTGATTTCGCCGTTGTGGCAGATCATCCGGTAAGGGTGAGCGAGCGACCAGGTCGGGAAGGTGTTGGTGGAGAAGCGCTGGTGCACGAGGGCGAGCGCGCTCTCGAAATCCGGATCGCGCAGGTCCGGATAGTAGGTTTCGAGCTGGTCGGCGAGGAACATGCCCTTGTAGACGACCGTGCGGCAGGAAATCGAAACCGGATAATAGCCCGATCCCCTGCGCTCGCGCATGCCGTACACCATGCTCGAGATCGTCTTGCGCAAAATGTAAAGGCGGCGCTCGAATTCATCCTCGTTCTTGATCTTCGCGCCGCGGGCGATGAAGATCTGTTGGTGCTTGGGCTCGGTCGGCTTCACCGATTCGCCGAGCGTCGAGTTGTCGGTCGGCACGTCGCGCCAGCCGAGCACCTTCATGCCTTCACGCGCGACTTGCTCCTCGTAAATCTTGTGGATTTTAGCGCGCCATTCCGCGTCCTGCGGCATGAACAAAAAGCCGACGGCGTATTGGTCTCGTTCGGGCAAGGCAAATCCCAGTTCCTTCGCCTTTTTTACGAAAAACTTGTGCGGCTTCTGCACCAGAATGCCGGCGCCGTCGCCGGCGCGGGGATCCGCGCCGACCGCGCCGCGATGTTCGAGATTGAGGAGAATCGTCAGGCCGTCCTTGACGATCTGGTGCGAGTGCCGGCCCTTGATGTCGGCAATGAAACCGACGCCGCAAGAATCCTTTTCTAAGCTCGGGTCGAAAAGACCCGAAGCGATGGCCGAAGCGGGAAGATCAGATTCCAGCGCGCTGCGCACGGCCTCGTACGCGCGGCCCGCCTTGCCGCTGCGCTTGCAGCCTTCCGCGCTCCGACCCCGTGCCATTTTCCTCGCCTCGCAAGCTTACACGCTCCTGCATATTCTGCGCCATTCACCGCGCTCCGCGCTCCTTGCGGCCCTCCTTGCATGCCCTTGTCGCTGAAACGGCGCTTGGTGGTCCGATCCGGCCCCGCGGGCTCGGTGCGGTCGAACGGCTACCGGCGTTTTCGCTGACTTGCCGGCAATTGTTCTTCAGGCCGACCGCTTGCCATTGCGCCTTTGTCCAATTGGGACAGCATCACTGTCATAATGACAGAACTGCTTCTTTCGCACAAGGACAAGGGCCGCGAAATTTTCCACTTGTTGCGACGGTCGGGCCGCCGCCGAAAGAAAACGTATGGGCCGACCGGATGCGACGCAATGGAGATGCGGCAAGGGCCACCGGCGCGACCGCGTCCCGTCCAAAGTAAGCCGCATTCCGATGCGCGACTTCGAAGCCCGGGGAAGGGCTACTGAGTCCAGAGACTGTGGGAGATCATCCATGCATAGGTCCCGTTCCGCGCGTGCCGCCGGCTATGTGGTTTCGCTTGCCGTCTTGGCCTGGTTCGCGGGATCGCCCGCCGCCGCCCAAATGTATCCGCCGCCCGCGCCCTACTATGGCGTCGATCCAGGGCAAGTTCTGGCGCGCGTTCAATCGCTGGGATTGCGTCCGGTGAGCGAGCCGCGCCTGCGCGGCCCGGTATGGGTCGTGCGCGCCGTGGGGCGCGAGGGAACGCTGGTGCGCGTGCTCGTCGATGCGGGAACGGGCCGGGTCGTCAACATGGTCGCGATCGACCAGCCCTACCCGCCGCAACTGGCATCGGGCGGTTCGGTTAGCGAAGGGCCGTGGGTGCCGATGCGCGGGCCGGGATATAATGATGGACTGCCGCCTCCGACCCGCGGCGGATACGGCCCGCCTCCGGCGCGTGAAGGTTATTCGTCTCCCGGCGGCGCGTATGTGCCGGGACCGCAGTCGTCGCGGGGGCCAGCGGTCGATCCGCTGACGGGCGTGCCGTCCGAATTCAGAAAGGGCGCGAACGGCGGCGCCGTTCAGCCTGAGAAGAAAGTCGCCTCGCGTCCCAGCACGCCCTTGCCGAAGCCGAGGCCTGCGGATGCGCCTCAGGATGCGAGCAAGAAAGACGCCCCCGCCGTTGCCGCGGCTCCGCAAGAGCCGGAAGCGACCGGTTCGATTCCA
>JBGPVT010000218.1:0-3319 GCA_041491825.1 Xanthobacteraceae bacterium
AATGAAAAGTCATAACACATCTTCAAAAGTTAAAGGAGAACAAAATAGATCACTACATAAAAGCGCACAAGTGGCTCAAGCGTCTCGGGCTCGAAACGCACGCGCGCGTGCCGCTCGATCCGGCGACCTTTCCGCCGTCGGTCGGGCAGGGAGCGATTGCGATCGCGATTCGCGAAGGCGACGAACGGATGGAGCGCCTTGTCGCCGCGATCAATCACGCGCCGACTTCGATCGCGCTCGCGGCCGAGCGCGCCTTTCTCGAAGCACTCGACGGCTCCTGCCGCGCGCCGATCGCGGGTCACACCAGGATCAACGGCTCGCGGCTTGCCCTCTACGGCCTCGTGATCGCGCCCGACGGAACCGGCGCGGTCGAGACGACGCGCGAGGGACCCGTCAGCGACGCCGCAGCACTCGGCCGCGATGCCGGCGAGGAACTGCGCGCCCGCGCGCCCGCGGGCGCGCTCGACGCGTGACGTATGCGTATCCTCGTTACCCGTCCCGAGCCCGACGCCGCGCGCATAGCGGCGAAGCTCAGCGCCGCCGGGCATGAGGTGACGGTCGATTCCTTGCTTGCGATCGAGCCCGTCGCCTTCGATCCGCCGCGCGGCGAATATGCCGCGCTCGCGGTCAGTAGCGCGAATGCGTTGCGTGCCGTCGGCGCGAGCCCGGCGATTTCAAGGTTCAGGCCGCTTCCGCTCTTCGCGCTCGGCGCTCATACCGCGAATTCCGCGCGCGAAGCGGGATTTCCCAAGGTCGAGATTGCCGGAGGCGATGCGCGCGCGCTCGGCGAGACGCTCGCGCGCCGGCTACCGGCGGGCGCGCGCGTTCTTTATCTCGCGGGAGAAAATAGGGCGCGCGACCTCGCGGCGCTGACGGCGCCCGCGAAAATCGCGGTCGAAGCGATCGTGGTCTATCGCGCACGGGCGGCGGAGCGGTTCAAGGAAACGACAGCGAAGAAATTGGGCGCGCGGGAACTCGACGCCGTCCTGCATTTTTCGCCGCGCAGCGCCGCGACATTCGTGACGCTCGCGCGGCAGGCGCGGCTCGAATCCGCGCTCCGTTCGATTCGCCATCTCTGCCTTTCCGCAGCCGTCGCCGCGGTGCTTTCAGAGGCGGGCGCCAAGGTGGAAATCGCTCCCCGTCCCGAGGAGGAGGCGCTATTGGCCTTGCTCGACGTGTGAGGCGGTTGCCGGGACGGGCCGCGCGGTTTATCGGGGAGATGGCGGGCGGCTTGGTATAAGCGAGAAAAGCATGGATCCTTCCGACCATGATGCCGCGGCTTCGCAAGCCCGCAAGCGCGCGAAGCCCCCCGTGATCGAGCTTGAGGCCACCGACGTCACGCCGGAAAGGCCGAAGCAAGAGCGCAGCACTTCCGAAGCGCATCAGGAAGAAGGCGAAAACAACCTTGGAAACGGCCAGAGCCGTTCGTCTTCCGCCGATCCGCGGAACCACCGGGCGTTTCCCGTCCTTTCCGGCTTCATCGGCATGCTCGTGGGCGCGCTGGCGCTGGCGCTGGTTTTTCTGTTCGTCCGCGACGGATCGCTCGCCGATATCACCGGGCGCACGGGCGGCTCCGATCCCGCCATCGGCGCGATCGGGGAGCGGGTCGATCAACTTCTGAAGATCGTCGCCGAGCAGGAGAAGCGTCTCGCCTCGGTCGAAAGCCGTCCGGCGCCGCAGACGATCGACCTCGCGCCGCTCACCGCCCGCGTCGAGAGCATGGAAAATTCGCTTTCTGATCTCCGCAAGCTCGGCGAGCAGGCGCAGGCGGCGAGCGCCGCTGCGCTCGAAGCGGTCCAGGGTCGTATCGCGGCGCTCGAAGGCCGGCTCGTCGCGCCGCCGCGTCCGGCGGCGTCCAATGCGGCCGAGATCGTGGCGCTCGGCGCCTTGCGGGACGCGGTGATCACCGGCGCATCTTTCGAGAAGGAGCTTGCGGCCGTCCGCTCGATGCTCGGCGATCGCGCGGCTCCGCTCGCTCCATTCGCGCAGTCCGCGCGCGATGGGCTGCCGACGGTGGCGAAGCTTTCCGCCCGTTTCGCGGGGCTCGCGCCGAAGCTCGCGCGCGAGCAGGACACCGCGGAGGGTTACCTCGCGCGCCTATGGGCGAATGCCGTGCATCTCGTCGAAGTGAGGCCGGCGGGCGAAGTGGAAGGCACGAGCGCGGGCGCGATCGTCGCGCGCATGGAGGAGCGGTTGAAGCGCGGGGATCTCGCCGCCGCCCTCGAAGAGGGCGCGCGCTTGCCGGTCGCCGCCCGAACGATCGGCGCCGATTGGATCGCTCTCGCAGCGCGCCGGCGCGATGCGGAACTCGCGGTCAAGAATCTCCTGAATGCGGAATTGGCTACGCTCGCGGCGGAGCCGCAAAAGTGATCCGGATTCTCGTCTTCCTCGTTCTCGTCGCGCTCGCGGCGCTGGGTGCGGCCTGGGTCGCCGACCGGCCGGGCGATATCGTGATGACCTGGCACAACTGGCGCATTTCGACCTCGGTCACGGTCGCGGCGATCGGGCTTCTCTTCTTCGTGGCGCTTGCCGTTTTCCTCTGGACCTTGGTTCGCTTCGTCATGCGCTCGCCCGATCTCGTGGCGCTATTTTTTCGCGAACGGAAGAAAACGCGCGGCTGGCGCGCGATCACCCACGGCATGATCGCGGTAGGCTCTGGAAATCTAGCCATTGCCAAGCGCTCGGCGTTTGAGGCACGCAAGCACCTGGGCGAGGAGCCGCTCGCATTGCTGCTCTCGGCGCAAGCCGCACAACTCGGCGGCGAGGCGGAAGCGGCGGAAGCGGAATTCCGCACCATGCTCGGCCGCATCGAGACGAAGCTTCTGGGCCTGCGCGGGCTTTATATGGAAGCGGTTCGCCGCAACGATGCGGCTGTCGCGCGCGCTTATGCCGAGGAGGCGGCGCGCGAGGACGCTATCCCCGGCTGGGCGGCGGAAGCGCTGATCGAATTTCAGAGCCGGGCGCGGGACTGGCGCAGCGCGCTTGCCACCCTCGAGCGCGCGGTGGGAGCGCACGTCGTCGGCAAGGCCGTTGCCGCGCGCCGGCGCGCGGTCCTGCTCACGGCGGAGGCGCTTTCCCTCGAGGAAACCAACCCCGCGCGCGCGCGGGAATTGAGCGTCGAGGCGGCGAAGCTCGCGCCCGATCTCGTGCCGGCGGCGGCGCTGGCGGGCCGGCTGCTGGGGGCTCACGGCAGCCTGCGCAAGGCGGCGAAGATCATCGAAAAAGCCTGGGCGGCGGTTCCGCATCCCGATCTGGCGCAGGCTTACGCGCATTTGCAGCCCGGAGACTCGGCGGAAGACCGCCTGCAACGCCTGCGCAA
>JBGPVT010000219.1:0-3285 GCA_041491825.1 Xanthobacteraceae bacterium
GCAAAACGGCTGCGTCGGCACAACCCTGTTATCGGAAGACGACCGCGTGCGCGTGTGGGACATCCGGCTCAAACCCGGCGAGCGAATCGGCTTCCATCGCCACCAGCTCGATTATTTCTGGACCGCGATCACGCCGGGCCGCGCGCGCTCGCACCAGCAGGACGGCTCGACGGTGGAGACCGAATACTATCCAGGCGAGACGCGGCACGAGAGCTATCGCGCCGGCGAGTTCAAGATCCACGATCTCGAGAACATCGGCGAGCGCGAACTCGTCATCACCCCGGTCGAATTTCTGAAGAGCGCCAACCCGCCGCTCGCCATTCCCGACAAGGTCCGCCTGGTTGCGGCCTGAGATTGCATCTTCCTGAGGCTAGCCAGACGCGAAGCTTCGTTTACACTGGCGCCCGCCGAGACGGCACCCCGCGAGCCTTAGAACCGCGGCGGCCGGAGGGGGAGGGGGCGAAGGCCGTGAATATTCAGCTCGATCTATTGGTGAGCGCGCTGGTCGCGGGCATCTTGCTCGGCGGATTCTACGCCGCGGTCACGGTCGGCGTTTCGATCTCGTTCGGCATCCTCGACATCGTCAACATCGCGCACCCCGCCTTCATCATTCTCGGCTCCTACATCGCCTACATCGTCAATCAGCGGCTCGGCATCGATCCGATCGTCGTCAGCATTGTCGTGCTGCCGGCTTTTTATGCGCTCGGCGCGCTCATCTATCAGGTCTATCATCTATCGTTCGAGAAACGCGGCCAGGATGCGCTGCGCGGATTGGCATTCTTCTTCGGTATTCTGTTTATTACCGAGGTCGGGCTGATTTTGGTTTTCGGCGTCGACTACCGCTATGTCGAGGCTGCCTATATCGGGCCGACGCTCCGCTTCGGCATCGTCAATCTGCCACTGCGCTTGCTCGTGCCTTGCGTGGTTTCGCTCGCCTTGTTCGCCGGCCTGCAACTCTTCTTGACGAAGACCTTCATCGGACGGGCGATCATGGCGGTGGCGCAGGATCAGCTGGCGCTGCAATTGATGGGCGCGGATCCCGTCCGCATCAAGCGGATCGCCTTTGCGATCTCGATCGCGACCTGCTCGATCGCCGGCGCCTGCCTGATCATCATTCAGCCGATCGAGCCCTCGGTCGGCCGCGAATATATCGGCCGCATCTTCGCGATCTGCGTGCTCGGCGGGCTCGGCAGCCTGCCCGGCGCATTGATCGCCGCGATGCTTCTCGGAATCATCGAGAGCCTTACTTCGACGTTTTACGGACCGTCATGGGCTCCCGCCGTCGCTTTCGGACTTCTGCTGCTCACGCTTGCGTTGAGGCCGGCGGGTCTCTTGGGAAGGTAAGCTTTGCGTTCTTCCGTTTTTTTCCTCATTGCGGTCTTAGTGGGCGCGGCGGTCTTTTTCGGCGCCCGCTTTGTGCACAACGAATATATTTTTTTCGCTGGCTTCGTGATCTTGCAATTCATCGTTCTTGCCACCGCCTGGAACATCCTCGGCGGATACACCGGCTACGTGAATTTCGGCACCGCCGCCTTCTTTGCGATGGGCGCCTATAGCACCGTCTTTGTTCACAAACTTTATCCGTTGCCGGTCCCGGTTCTGATTCTGATCGGCGGCATCGTTTCCGGCATCGTCGGCTTCGGCATGGGCTATCTCACATTGCGGCTGCGCGGCGCGTTCTTCTCGATCGCGACGCTGGCGCTCGCCGTCGTTTTGCAGACGCTCGTCGTGAACTGGACTTTCGTCGGCGGCTCGCGCGGCGCCTACATCATTCGGCCGAACACCATTCCGCTGATCGGCAACTACATCGAGTATCTGTTCCTGATCATGCTCGTACTTGCGATCATCGCCATCACGACGGCGCGCATCATCGAGCGCTCGCAGCTCGGCTACGGCTTCGCCACCATCCGCGACGACGAGGTGGCGGCGGAGGCCTCGGGCGTCCCGACGCTGCGGCTGAAGCTGATCGCGACGACAATTTCCGGCGCGCTGATGGGCATGGCCGGCGCGCCCTTTCCCTATTACATCGGCTATGTGGACCCGGCCTCCACCTTCGGGCTCGCTTACGCCGTGAATTCGATCGCGATGCCGATGATCGGCGGCACGACGAGTTGGATTGGACCGCTGATCGGCGCCATTCTGCTCGGCACGATTCAACAAGTCGCCACGGTGACCATTTCGTCGGCAGCGAATCTTCTGATCGTTGGCCTTCTTCTTGTTGCCTTCGTCATCATTGCCCCGAAAGGAATCATCGGTCTCGTGCAGGGCTTCCGGCGGTCGAGGAGCGGATGATGGCGCCAGCGCTGCTCGAAATCGCAGGACTCTCCAAGCGCTTCGGCGATTTCGTGGCGCTCGACGGGATCGATTTGAACGTTCGGCCAGGCGAACGATTGGGGCTGATCGGTCCGAACGGCTCGGGCAAGAGCACGCTGGTCAACTGCATCTGCGGAACGCTGCACAACGAAACCGGCTCGGTGATTTTCGACGGCAAGCCGATCAACGGGCTGCTTGCGCATCAACGCACGCGGCTCGGGCTTGCGCGCTCCTTCCAGCTGCCGCGCCCGTTCATGGGCCTTTCGATCGCCGACAATCTGCGGGTGCCGCTCATCTACACGGTGCACGCGCGCGAAGGGAAAAGGTTCACGCGTGCCGAAATGGAGGACCATTGCGGCGAGTTTCTCCGGCTCGTCGGGCTCGCGGACAAGGCGAAGAAATTTCCGCGCGACCTGTCGATGGTCGAGATGCGCAAGCTCGAACTTGCGCGCGCGATGGCGGCGGAGCCGAAATTGCTGATCGCCGACGAGGCGATGGCGGGGCTGTCGCATTCGGAAGTCGACGATATTCTGGCGCTTCTCGCGAAGCTCAACGAGCGCGGCATCACCATCATCCTGATCGAGCACATCATGCGCGCGGTGATGGCGTTCTCGCAGCGTGTCGTCGTGCTCGTGTCCGGCAAGAAGATCGCCGACGGCCTGCCGCAGGACGTCATGCGCGATCCGGAAGTGGAGAGGGCGTATCTTGGCCAGTAGCATTTTCATCGAAGGAATCCACGCCGCCTATGGATCGGTCCGCGTGATCGAGGACGTTTCGCTCTCGGCCGCCGACGGCGAGACAGTGGTGCTATTGGGCACCAACGGCAACGGCAAGAGCACGCTGATGAAATGCATCATGGGTATCGTGCGGCCGAGCGCCGGCACGATCGTCGCCGAGATCGACGGCAAGCGCCACGACCTCGTCGGGCGCACGACCGAGCAGATCGTCGATCTCGGCATTGCGCTTGTGCCC
>JBGPVT010000220.1:0-3261 GCA_041491825.1 Xanthobacteraceae bacterium
TCGCAAGCCTGCACGATGCGATGAAAAAAGCCGGGCTCATGCCGCAGCGGCCATCGCGACGTGAACGAGACGCAGCCCACATGCAGCAAATCATCGATCAGTTGCACGCTGCGTTCGGAGCCGTCGAGCGGATCGGCGAGCGCCTGTTCGCGGATTTGGCAGAAACGGATCGCATCGCGATCGAAGTGCCGGTAGAGCGCTGAAAAATTGCGCCCGCCGGTATCGAGTAGACGCGGATTGTCGTTGTTGAAATCGAGCGGATAGGCCTCGACCGCCGCGAAGTCGTAGATGCAATAGCCGGCCCACAGATTCCAGCCCCAGGGCGAATAATTGATCGGGCCATAGAACGGCTGGGTCTTGACCTGTGTGGCGAGAGCGAGCCGCTCGAGCGGGATGAGGTCGTGATCGAGAAAGGCGAACACCTTCGGCCGCAGCGGCCGCACCACATTGTAATAGGCCCAGGTCATGGCGATGCCGTGCGAGCGGCATGGATGCCATTCCGGATTGAACGGCAGGCCGAGATAGGGAACGGCGCGCTCGCGGCACAGGCGTTCGATCTCGCCGCGCGCGGCGCGATCACGAGAATTGTCGATCACGATCAGCGCATCGGCGGCGAGCGTCCGCTTCGCCGCGCGGATTTGCAGCTCGACCACCCACGGCGTGTTGTAGGCGATGGTGAACGCGATGGTTCCGCCCGCGAGCCCGGCGTGATCGGCGAGGAAGCGGTTGAGCGCGCGCGGATGCAGACGGCGGAAGGTCCGTTCGATCGCCACGTTGCGCACGCGCTTGAAACCATGCACGAGCGGATCGCCGCGCGCCCATTCAAACGGGCCGTATTGGTCGAGGTGACGCATCCGGGGTTCGTTCGTTGCTGCGATCGCCCGGCCGCGCGGGCCGGGCCGAAAAGCGGGCCGCACCTTATCGCAGGGCGGAACGGCCGTTAAGTCCAGCCTCGCTCCCCGCATCCGCGCGCGCACACGCGCCGCCGCGGATATAGCCCTAGTCGGACTGATCAAAGCCCGCGATTTTCCACTCGCCGCTCGCGATCTTGGCGTAGCAGAGCCGGTCGATGAACAGCGGACGCGCCATGTCCACCGACACCCAGCCGGTCTTGCCCGTAGGCAGCAACAGCTCGAAATGGGTCGGCGGCTTCGGTTCGGCGGGCGGCTTGGTTTCCTGCGGAACGGGATAGATCGAGACCACCGGCAGCGCGGTGTTGGCGAATTTGCCGACCGAAGAGCCGCCGGCAGGCGATCCGCTCAGCGTGACTTCGTCGACGAAATAGATCCATTCGGACGGATCATCTTCCTCGTCCACTTTTTCCAGGGCCTGTTCGAGGATCTTCTCATCGACCGCCTTGGCCGTGACCGGTCCGCACACCATGGGCGAACCCGGGTCCTGGGACAGGCTTGGATCGGCGGCGAACAGGGCGAGCAGGTTCCATTGCGGCCCGATGTCGGTCGGGCCGTCGGCGGTCTTGCCGGCTTCGCGGAATCCGAACGCGATCTTGAAATTATGCAGCGCGTCGCGGTTGCCGTCGAAGTCATCGGCCGGCTCACCGCCGGAGGTCCAGAGGAATTTCGGCGCCACCAAAGCGGAGAGCGCCGCCAAGTCTTTCTTGGCGACGGCGTCGGCGAGCGCCTTGCGCAGGGCATCGAGGCCCGGATCGCCCTTGAACGGAGAGGAAACCGTCACCTTGACTTCGGGATAAGGCACTTTCTTCACCGCTGCCGCGGGCGCGGGCGCGAGCAGAACGGCGAGGGCAATCAGGACCGGTACGAGAACGGCGTGGCGCATTCGAATCTCCGGATTGAAGGATATTCGATAGCAAGCCTAGCGTCGGATTGCGACCCCCGCGCGGCGAGCCAGGCGCCTGCTACATATTCCGGAAGTAACGATGGCCCACCTCGCCGCAATGCCGCCGCGAAAGTCGGGCTCGCTCCACTGATATCCAGGGGAGGAATCCATGCCGCTCGCCGATCGCATCTTTTCCATCCGTGCCGTGAGCGTGTGGGTCGCGCTGGCCCTGCCGCTCGCGCTCGCGCTGTCGGGTACGACGACGGCGCAGGACAAAGCCAAATCAACGCTCACCGTCGTGGGCGAGGGGCTCGCGGCGGCAAGGCCCGATCTTGCCGTCGTCTCGCTCGGCGTCGTCTCGCAGGCGGGCAGCGCCAAGGATGCCCTGGCCGAAAACTCCAAGGCGACGAGCGCGGTGGTCGCGGCCGCGAAAGAGGCGGGCATCGAAGCCAGGGATCTCGAGACCGCGCGCGTCTCGGTGCAGCCGCAATATTCCTATCCGCCCTCCGGCTCGCGCGAGCCGCGCAAGATCGTCGGCTACGAGGTGAGCAACGCGCTCTCCATCCGCGTGCGCGACCTCGACAAGCTCGGGGGCCTGCTCGACCGGCTGGTGGTGGTCGGCGCCAACCAGCTCCGTAACATCGAGCTCTCGGTCGCCGAGCCGGGGCCGTTGCGGGACGCGGCGCGCGCGGCGGCGATGAAGGACGCCGTACGCAAGGCCGGCCTTTATGCCGAAGCGGCGGGGGTGCGCATCGTGCGGGTGATGTCGATCGTGGAGGGCCAGCAGAATACGCCGCGCCCACCGGTGATGCGGGCGCTGGCGCAAGGCGCGCCGGAAGCGCGCGCGGCGGTACCGATCGAGGCCGGCGAGCAGGAATTCCAAGGCCGCGTCACCGCGATCTTCGAGATCGAACCGCGCTAGCGCGCGATCAGCAAAAGTGGGTACCGGTTTTGCAGACGCAATCAAGCTTGCGCAGATTGCGTAGACTGATCTGCGGCTCGCGCGCTAACTTATTCATCTGGCGCATGATCTTATCGGCGAACCGGTTCCCACTTCGCCGGATCATGCGCTACGCGCGCAACATTCATTGGGCCGCATCGCCGTCAGCGAGCGACGATGCCGGGATCAGACACGCCGCCGTTCAAAAGCAAACGAGCGCGTCGCAAGGCCGTTCGGCCTGCGAGGCGCTCGTGCTCGTCCGTTTCCGGACCGGGTCGCAATATTCGCGGCAGTCGAGCTGCCGCGGAAAGAAGCTTACTTCTTCTTCTTGGCCTTCTTGGCCGGGGCCGGTTTTCCGTAAACCTGCTGGTGCCAGGAATCATGCCACCAGCACAGGCCGGTCTGCCGGGCCTGGCCGTAGGTCAGGTGACACCAGCCCCAGCTGCCGACGGCGATGATGGCGATCGTGGCGCCGGCATCCGCGCGCGCCGGCTGCGTCGGCCGCGCGCTGAAGGCCAAGGCCA